>JADZBJ010000173.1 GCA_020852155.1 Saprospiraceae bacterium
CCCTTTGTATGCAAATTGTATGCAAATAAAAAACGAGTTACATAGGAAAACCTACATAACTCGTTGATTATCAAGGTGGGCCAGGCAGGAATTGAACCCGCGACCGTCTGATTATGAGTCAGCTGCTCTAACCGTCTGAGCTACAAGCCCCTGAATGAGCCGCAAAGATAACCATCAATATATATTTTGACCGTGAACCAATTGTTTTTTTCTCCAGACATTCGAAATGGCCTCGCCAAACTAGACGAAGAAGAGAGCCGTCACCTGCTCACTGTACTGCGCCGACAGGTGGGCGACCGTATCTGGTTGACCGATGGTATGGGGATATTTTATGAAACAGAAATTGTTGAAACCGGGAAAAAACACGCGCAAGTCCGGGTGATTGCGCAGCATCCCGACCCTGTACCTGTTCATCCGGGTTTGCATCTGGCTATTGCGCCGACCAAAAATGCAGACCGCCTCGAATGGCTATGCGAAAAGGCTACCGAACTCGGTATTCGCGAGATTACGCCCTTGCTTTGCCAGCGTTCGGAGCGTACGCACCTGCGCACAGATCGCCTGCAAAAAATCCTTGTTTCAGCGATGAAACAGTCCTTGCGGGCGCACCTGCCCGTGTTGCACGAACCGACGCGGTTTTCGACATTTATACAAAAAGTCAATTCGCCGCAGCGCTTCATACCCTGGTGCGCTGACGATCCCCTACCCCACCTCAGCCAATCCATGCAACCGAATCAGGATGCCACGATTCTGATTGGCCCTGAAGGCGATTTTAGTCCTGAAGAAGTCGCAACAGCTCTTCAAAACGGTTTCAAACAAGTGAGCCTTGGCCCTACCCGATTACGAACAGAAACGGCTGGATTGCTGGCTGTGGTCGCATTTAATTTGGCGAATGCTTCTTCTATTCCGCCGGGGAAACTCGATTAGACCCTGATTTGAGTGATTTTTAAGATTTTCATGATTGATTTTCAAGGATTTCCAGACGCGAGTTGTTCAAAACCAATTTGAGTTAACTACAGACCATGTTTTTTATCTTTTCAAAAATACTGGCATTCCTCATCAAGCCGCTGAACATGCTGTTGTTTCTGGCGCTTGGCGCTGTATTCGTGCGTTCATTGCACTGGAAAAAACGGCTGGGTACAGCGATGGTAATTTTGCTGTTTTTGTTCTCAAATCCCTGGATTATTCAGCAAATCAGCCGCTTTCAGGAGCCACCACCTTTACAAATAGCCCATCAAAATTGGGAAACGGCTGTTGTGTTGGGCGGTTTTTGCAACCTGCGCGCTGAATCGCCCGACAGCCTGCTGGCGCTGAACCGATCCAGCCAGCGATTGACCGCAGCCCTGCAACTCTACCACATGGGCAAGGTGCAGCGGATTTTAATTTCAGGCGGCGGCGGATTCCCCTTTAACGACACTCCGGCGGAAGCGCCCGTTGCCGCGGCGTTTTTACGCAGTTGCGGCGTGCCTGATTCGGCCATTATTATTGAAGACAAATCAAGAAACACCCGCGAAAACGCATTGTACACCCTTGAAAAGATGGACAGCCTGGCGCTGTCACATGAGGTATTGCTCATCACTTCGGCCTGGCACATGCGCCGTGCCGGAGCGTGTTATCGAAAAGTCGGCCTGACAGTGACGCCTTTCTGTGTTGATTATTTTTACGAAAACAAGGGTAAAAGCGTCTTGCAATGGCTCGAACCTGACTGGCAGGCGTTAATGCGCTGGGAGGTGCTCCTGAAAGAATGGATTGGCGTCGTAGTTTATCGCATCAGTGGGTATTTGTAGGCGCTATTATCGTAAGTTTGCCGCCGAGTCAACTCGCTATGATTTTTCTCTTACTCATCTTTTTTCTGTACACCCTCGTACTCATGTCCGAAAGGCTGTTGGTTGCTGCAACCCCCGGCGATGTAGAGCACCTGAGCGAACGTACAGACCGCGGCGCACTGCGTGCATTGCGCTTGCTGGGCGAACTTCGTCCTGTGCTGGCGTCATTGCTGTTGCTACGGCTGTTGCTCATTGTAATGGCTGGCGTGAAATTGTGGCTTTGGGCAATCCAATCTACGAAAATAGTTGATCTGATGGACAACTGCGCGAAAGAGTGCCAGTGGCCCTTTTGGGTGCCCCGCCTGCTGATGGCGATCATTTTCGCGATGTTGCTGACCATTGTTTTTGTCCTGCTGGCCAAAATCGAAGAACGCTCGCTGGCATTCAAGGACAACAATCGGGGACTGGTTCGATTGAGCGGGTTTATTTATGCGTGCCACAAGGTATTTCGCCCGCTGGTGCATATTGAAAAAGAAGAAAAAAGGCAACCATCATCTTCGCCGGCGCCAGCCGCAGATATGTCTGGCATACATCGTGACGACATGGATGAAGAGGCACAGGAAATGGCATTGCTCAAAAGCATCGTCCGCTTTGCAGGCGTGTGCATTCACGATGTGATGAAACCCATTGATGAAGTCGTTGGCCTTCGTCTGGATATGACTTTTGAAGAAGTGCTAAGCGTTGTTCGGGAAACTGAATTTTCGAGGTTTCCGGTGTTTCAGGCTGACCAGAATAAAGTAACGGGCCTGATTTATGTCAAAGATCTGGTACCCTACCTGAATCGCAGCGATGATTTCAACTGGAAACTCTTACAACGTCCGCTGATTTTACAAGTAAAAGCAGAACAGCATTGCAGCGAATTGCTTCAATCTTTTAAAAAATTGAAAATGCACTTCGCGCTGGTGGTAGATGAACACGGAAACAGCACCGGAATCGTTACACTGGAAGACCTGCTGGAAGAAGTGACTGGCGATATCAACGACGAATTTGACGAGCAACAAACTCAAAAAGACGCATGAACAAGTTGCTGAACCTTTTCAGACTCACAACACTTGACCGTTATCTTGTCCGGAAATTTCTGGGCACCTGGGCGTTTGCGCTGCTCATTTGCACGTTGATTGCCGTAGCCATTGACTTCAGTGAAAAAGTGCAGAGTTTCATCGAGAAGCCTTGCACCTGGAAAGAAATTCTGACCTACGAACTGGGTTTTATGGTGCACATGGCCAGTTTGCTCATGCCGATGTACACCCTGATTGCGGTGGTTTTCTTCACATCCCGCCTGGCATTCAATTCCGAAATTCTATCCATCCTCAATGCCGGCGTCAGTTTCGGTCGCCTGATGCGCCCATATTTAGTGGCCAGCGGCGTGGTGTTTTTATCGCATTTTTTAATCAACCATTTGATAGCGCCGCTCATGAACAAAGAGCGTTTGCGCTTTGAACACACCTATGTCTGGACTGACCAGGAAAAAGGGCGCACCGCAAATGTTCACCTGCTGCTGTCGCCAACTGTCAAGGCGCATATTCGTGGCTATAACAAGAGCAGTAAAGTCGTTAATGGTCTTCGACTTGAAGAATTTTCTGGCAATCGCGTTTCAAAAATCATCGAAGCCGAAAATGCCCGCTGGAAAGCCGAACCCAATATCTGGGAATTAACCTCCCACACCGTTCGAACTTTCGACGGGTTAAAAGAAAGCTACAAACGCATCAACCAACCCATTGATACGGCCATTAACCTCACCCCGCAGGACTTCATTTTCTATCAAAATCAGAATCAGGAAATGACCACCCCGGAACTGCAATCCGTGATTGATCGCGACAAACAACGGGGGCTGTCCAACACGCGCATGTCCGAATCTGAAAAATATCGCCGAACTGCAGATGCTTTGACCAACATCATTCTGGCGATTATTGGCCTGGCCGTCGCCGGACGAAAAGTGCGTGGCGGTATGGGTCTGCACCTGGCGCTGGGCATCGGTATCGGCGCCATTTTTATTCTGCTCTCAAAATTTGCCGTCTCGTTTGCATCCAGCGGCTCATTGCCAGTCTGGTTAGCCATGTGGATACCCAATATCGTATTCGGTGCAATTGCTATCTGGCTCGTCGCTAAAGCGCAGAAATAGAAGTGGGTTGAAATTGTTTGAATGCTCGCTGGCGCTCGCGTTTGATGTGGTTTGATGGCGCTGGCGCGCCGTTTGATGTTGTTTGATGTGGTTTGAATGCTCGCTGGCGCTCGCGTTTGAAGTTGTTTGATGTGGTTACGGAATATGTTCTCTGTGTACTCTGCGTTGTACTCTGTGTACTCCGTGTTAGAAAAAAGGGAGTGTTCAGAATTTCCAAAACTGGAAAATGCCTTTCAGGTTGATTTTTGAGCGTCGGGTAAATTTTTTTCTAACACAGCGTACACAGAGAAAGAACACAGAGGCCCACATACAATACCACTTCAAACTATTTCAAACGGCGCGAC
>JADZBJ010000174.1 GCA_020852155.1 Saprospiraceae bacterium
AGCCTGTTTTATTCGCGCTACTTTAATCCGTCAAATCCTATGATTCGCATATTCATTGCAGATGACCATGTCATGTTTGCTCAGGGCGTCGAAAGTCTCCTGACAGGCGAGCAAGATTTTTTAATATATGGCAAGGCTGGCACCGCCGCCGAAACGCTGGAGCAGGTCCGCGCCAATCCGCCGGATGTGCTGCTGCTGGACATTAACCTGCCCGACCGCTCAGGTATGGAGGTGTGCAAGGAGGTCAGGGCTGAATTACCGGATGTGAAAGTACTGGTGCTGTCCATGCACTCCGACGAAAGTTACATCACCGCCATGCTGGCACAGGGCGCACAAGGGTATGTCCTGAAAAATACCGGCAAAGAAGAACTCTGTGAAGCCATACGTGCGCTGGCAGAAGGGAATACCTATTTCGCATCGGCCGTAAAAGATGTCATCATGCGCGGATTAGTGCAAAATCAGGGTACAATTGGCCGAAGCAAGGAGCCGCCCAAAATCAGCCGTCGTGAAAAGGAAGTCCTTCGCCTCATTGTCAATGAACGCACCACGCAGGAAATTGCTAATGAACTCTTCCTGTCAGAAAAAACCGTAGAAAGCCACCGCGCTGCATTGCTGGCGAAAATGGGCGCCAGAAATACCGCCGGACTGGTCAAGTCTGCCCTGCAATGGAATTTATTGGATGACTGATTCTATAGATTTCAAATTGTATATTTATTTTATTTGAAATTTGAAATTTGAAATTTGAAATATTTTTTTGAAATCAGGTCGCTCCTGAAAATTGAATAAATCCTGATCCGTGTTTGACCTTGATTTCTCAAAAATACTCGAAACCCTGTTTGGTAGTCCGCTTCGCATCAATGTAGTCGGACAATATGAAACCGTTGCCCCGTTGATTTTCAACAGCGGGCTTTTTTTGTTTATTTTTCCACTATTTTTTGCTGTTTACCTGTCGCTGCGCCGGAAGACCGATCTGCGGTTGTGGTGGGTTACTATCTTTTCGCTGTATTTTTACTACAAATGCGCGGGTATTTTCTGGCTCTTGCACGTGGTGATTGTCGTCGTGGATTTTCACCTGGCGAAATGGATGTACGAAACGCCGGAGAAGCGGCATAAAACCTGGTTGCTGGTGTTAAGCCTCATCGTCAACCTGGGGATGCTGGTGTATTTCAAGTACAACCTCTACTCGGAGTTGTGGTGCGAAATTATTCAAAAACCTTACGATCCAATTTACCTGTTCCTGCCTGCCGGCATTTCCTTCTTTACTTTTCAGTCGCTCAGTTATACCATTGATGTGTATCGCAATGAGTTGAAGCCGCTGAATAATATGCTGGATTACGCCTTTTTCGTGACGTTTTTTCCGCAAATGGTGGCCGGGCCAATCGTTCGGGCCGCCGATTTCCTGCCGCAAATACGCCGCGAATTGTTGGTCACGCGTGAGGACTTCGGCCGGGGTATTTTCCTGATCTGCACGGGTTTGTTTAAAAAAGCCGTGATTTCCGACTATATATCTGCCAATTACGTGGATCGTGTTTTTGAGCAACCTGACTTGTACACGGGTTTTGAAAACCTGATGGGTGTGTATGGTTACGCCATGCAGATTTATTGCGATTTCAGCGGGTATTCGGATATGGCCATCGGGATTGCCCTTCTGATGGGCTTTAAATTCCCGCTCAATTTCAACTCTCCGTACCAATCACTGAGTATCACCGAGTTTTGGCGGCGCTGGCATATTTCGCTGTCTTCTTGGCTGCGCGACTACCTGTACATTCCCCTGGGCGGCAATCGAAACGGCCGACTGATGACCTATCGCAACCTGATGCTGACGATGTTGCTCGGCGGACTCTGGCACGGTGCGGCTTCGCGTTTTATTATTTGGGGCGGATTGCATGGTCTTGGCCTGGCAGCAGAGCGCTGGATCAAGGAGGTATTTCCCGGACAACCTTCCACCTGGCGGAAGATCATTGGCGGGATTATTACCTTTCACTTCGTGTGTTTTTGCTGGATATTTTTCCGGGCGCCGGGTATGGACAAGGTGGGCGCCATGCTGAACCAAATCGCCTTTAATTTTCATCCCGAAGTCATCGGAGATTTCTTTACAGGCTACTCCGCCGTCGTATTCTGGATGCTGGTTGGCTACTTCCTGCATTTCATGCCTGCTTCTGTTGAAAATCAGGCCAAAAATGTCGTCACCGCAATGCCCATGCTCCTGAAAGGTGCGGCGCTTTTCCTGATTGCGATTCTGGTCATGCAGGTCAAATCATCGGAAGTGCAGCCGTTTATTTATTTTCAGTTTTGAGGGTATCTCCAAAATCGCTTACATCCGGGAATATCTCAGCTATTGATTTCAAAATCTGAAATATCCAGATTCGACTCAGCGATAAACTCTTTTGTCAGGATTCTATCGAACGGAATGATTTTTTGACCGATAAGTTCGGTCTTCAACTGCTCTGCAAAATGATGGGCAAACGCCTCTTTTTCAGCAGTTGTTAATTTGTCATATATCTCTGGTTCTGTGGAAATGTACTGATAGAAATGGCCTATTTCGTGCAATAATGTTCTATACAGTTGAATATTTCTGACGCTGTTAATGTCCGGGTGAAAGATGTAGCGTCGTTTATCCTCTTCTATTTCCAGGCCGTCTTCCTTCAACCTTGTCAGTTCTTTCTGAGCATTAATGCTCAAATTTCGATCCCAAACCAATTTTTCAGTAAAGTTCAGGCACTCCAGAATTAG
>JADZBJ010000175.1 GCA_020852155.1 Saprospiraceae bacterium
CTTTTACTGAATTCAAAACCCTTCAGTTTGATCCGCAGGGGTATGACCCTTCTTGTCTGCCCGCGCCAATCCCAATAATTGCGCCTGAACAACGTGTCAGACCAGTAAGTCCAGCCTGCTTCGCAAAACAAATCGAACATAACCGCGCCGAGCGGGTGCATCGGAATAAACTCTTCCACCAGGTTAGGGTTGAAAGAGATATCCTCAAAGACCGGCGTTATGTGTTGTCGTTGCGTCATGACCGGAGTCGTATGATCTTATGTATTTTAAGACATTAAATCCTTGATTATCAATGAATTTAATACTTGAAATACGCAAAGTCATATTAAGCCTGATATAAAATCGGCTGCTAAGAAATGGCTTTTTTTGCCAACCGGAAAATGAAGTTGCCGAACCTGCTACTTTTGCGCCCAAAATCAGACACGCTTGCTGATTGTGCGCTAACCATTTAACATTTTCAATATACATGAAATTTGCCACCAAAGTCATACACGCAGGCATTGAACCAGACCCAAGTACGGGTGCTGTGATGACCCCGATTTTTCAAACCAGCACCTACGCGCAAAATGCGCCGGGCGACCACAAGGGCTACGAGTATGCACGCAGTAAAAACCCGACGCGTACAGCCCTGGAGGCCAACCTGGCCGCCCTTGAAAACGGCGTGGATGCCATCTGTTTCGGCTCCGGCCTGGCCGCTCAGGATGCAGTGGTCAAACTCCTGAAAACCGGCGATGAAATACTGGCAGTCAATGACTTATACGGCGGTACATATCGCCAGTTGATTCGCGTATGGTCGCAATGGGGCCTGAAAAGCCGTTTTATTGACATGCACGATCCGGCCAATGTAGATGCGGCCATTGGCCCGGACACGCGCCTGATCTGGATTGAAACGCCGACCAACCCGATGCTTAATCTGGTGGATATTGAAGCGGTATGCGCCATCGCCAAACGCCACGGAATCATGGTTTGTGTGGACAATACATTTGCGTCGCCTTACCTGCAAAATCCGCTTGATCTCGGCGCTGATGTGGTGTTGCACTCCGCCACCAAATACCTCGGTGGACACTCAGATGTGGTACACGGCTGCCTGATCGTAAAAGATGCCGAACTGGGCAAGCAATTGCACTTCATTCAGAATGCCAGCGGCGCTGTGCCTGGTCCGCAGGATTGCTTTCTGGTTTTACGCGGCATCAAAACGCTCCACTTGCGCGTGCAGCGCGCTTGCGAAAACGCCGAAAAAATAGCCCATTTTTTGGCCAGCCATCCCAAAGTAGCCAGTGTCAACTGGCCAGGATTCAGCCATCACCCCGGCCATGCCATTGCCGCCAAACAAATGCGGATGTTCGGCGCGATGCTCTCTTTTGACCTGAAAGACAATACCTTTGATAGCGCCAAACGCGTATTGAGCGCCACACATTTGTTCACGCTCGCAGAATCGCTGGGCGGTGTTGAATCCCTGATCGGTCACCCGGCCAGCATGACGCACGCCAGCATCCCGCGCGAAGAACGCATGAAAGTCGGCTTGACTGATTCACTCATCCGCCTCAGCATTGGCATCGAAGACGCTGATGATCTCATCGAAGACCTCAAGAAAGCACTGGGTTAATGTGGTCATGTGATGCTGATTTTCAACCTTCAACCCCTTCAACTTTTCAACTCTTAACCTTCGAGTGATGCTGTGAGTAAAAGACGTAAACAACGGAAAATTATCAAGAAAGGGTTGTCGCCCGGCACGCTGGTCTATACCGGCGAGTGGGCTGAAACGCCATTGTCCGTCGTCACCACCTGGTGGACAGAGGAGGATTATCTTGAAAAGCCGCTTTTCAGTCCCGAATTGCATGAAAAAGCAGGCGTAACCTGGACGGATATTCGCGGATTGAACGATACCAACTTTATCGCGGCGGTTGGCGAGCGTTTTGACATACATCCGCTGGCGCTTGAAGATATTCTGGATACGCAGCAACGTTCCAAACTGGAAGAATACGACGACAGCCTGTTTTTCATTATCCACAACTTGCGTCTTGAAGTCGAAGCTATGGAGTTGGCCAGTGAGCAGATTTCGATATTTCTGACCCGGAACGATGTGCTTTCTTTTCAGGAAGACCCTGACGATACATTTGCCGGAGTCAGAAAACGCGCTGTTGAAAAATTAGGGCGGTTGAGAAAAAAAGGCGTTGATTATCTGGTTTATGCGCTGATAGATACCGTTGTTGACGGTTACTATGAGGTCATGAACGACCTGGAAGGGCAGATTTTTGAAGTTGAGGAAATGCTCTATCAATTGAATACGATCGCACCGATTGATATAAAAACGAAGGTTTTTCACTTGAAACGCGTGGTGAATGACCTCCGTCGCCGAGTTACGCCTTTGCGTGAAGCCTCAACTCGATTACTGCGTTCGGAAAGCGGTTTGATAGACGAAGCCAATCGCATTTATTTCAGAGATGTCGTGGATCACGTGGCTCAAATTCTGGATGCCCTGGATAATCAGCGCGAAGCCTTGAGCAGCCTTGAAACATACATGCAGGCCGAGGCTTCCAATCGTTTGAACAACGTCATGCGTCTGTTGACCGTGATTAGCACCATTTTCATTCCGTTATCTTTTGTCGCAGGAGTATATGGTATGAACTTTGACAACATGCCCGAATTACACTGGAAGTATGGATATTTCTATGTCCTGGGCATTATGCTACTTTCATCGCTGTTTATGCTGGCTTATTTCAGGAAAAAAAGGTGGATATGAAAAGACCGAAGAAAGGTGAATACGCACCGTTTTACCAGACATATATTTCGGCATTGCCTGCTCGTGGAACAGCCAAAAGTCTGCTGAAAAAGTCGTTCAGCGAGTTTTCAAAACAACTCAGCGCCATGCCTGAATCGGTGGTCAATGCACCCTATGCGCCGGACAAGTGGAATATCAAACAACTCCTTGTGCATTTGATAGACGCCGAGCGGGTGTTTTCTTTTCGCATCCTGTGGTTTTTGCGTGGTGACAGGGCGCCGCTGCCTGGTTTCAATCAGGATCACTGGATGGAACAGGTTGATGTAGGCGAAAGGAGTATGGCCAGTTTGCTAAAAGAATGGAAATCCGTGCGCGATAACACGCTGTTTTTACTGGAACAATGCTCGGAGGAGCAGTCTCGCGTTGTTGGCCGGGCGAGCAACTGGGATGTTTCTGTCAGGGCGCTGTTTTACATCGTCATCGGCCATCAGATGCACCACATGAATGTGCTGAGGTCGTATGGGGTTTTATCGTAGAGGCGTTGCATGCAACGCCTCTACGATTTTATTGATTATTCTATTCCTTTTTACTTCTCAACTTCTACCCATTTGCCAGGCTGCACGGCGCGGATACGATTGTCGTACATGGCCTCGCAGGCGACTGGTGCGAGGTAGTAGCGACCTGCGTAGGCTGCGTTCAGTTGAATGCGGTAGGTTCTGCTGGACTTGGCATTTCTGGTTTGTGCAAATGGAATATCGAAGTAGGTCATGACCCGATCGTCACGAATATCCTGATAATCCATTGCGTCGGACGTGCCGCCTCCTACGAGATTCATTCGAGTATTCATGATCTCCCAGCCGGACGGAAAGATTTGCGTCAGCGCCAGTTCGTTGAAATCGAATTTCATATCGCCGGTTCGATTGACAGTCACTTCAGCCAGAAAATCGGTTCCCTGCTTGATCTTGACCGGGTCAATCACCTGACCTTTCAGGTCGGTATAGCGAATATTCAATGAAATATTGCTGGCTTCGGCATTGACCGTCGTTGATTGCGTGCGGCCGCGTTGCACGGTGCGAACATACAAGCGTTGTTTGGAGGTGTTTTTAACGGAAACGCTTGCACTTTCGCCCGTAATTTCTTCCATATAGTACGGCTTGGCCAGGTTAACCTGTTTCTCACGACCGCTTACTTTCACCGTGAAATCATTTTTCTCGCCCAGGGTTGATTTCTGTGCATATTTTGAAATGGCGCGCAGACAGGTTGCCACCTCCTGCGTGCTAAACCAGCGTGCAGCATTACCGATGTCCTGCGAAATTTGCAGGGCTACCGGATAGGCGCTTTTCGTATCGCCCATTGCGGTCAATGTTTCCAATCGAAGGGCCAGGTCGCGCAGGTTGGAACCATAAGTATAACCCCACCAGTCGTAACTGAATTTCCTGTTGCTGGCGGCATCGAGCATATCGCGGGCGGCTTCTTTTTTACCGGCAATGGCAAATGCTTCAGCCAGCAAAGAAGCCGTGCCTTCGTACTTGTTTTTGATTTCGCGCAAGCGGTTCATCCCTGCGGCATCCGGTTGGCCAGCTATAGCCAGGGTCAACAGGCGATAAGCCTGCGACATTTCCGTACTTTGAGCATACCAGTCCTGTGTGGATTTACCTGGATCCCAGGTGCGGGAGATTTTGGTTTGGTACTCAAGCCATTTGTCCAGCATTTGAGGCGGCACGGCATATCCGCGGGCTTTGGCTTCGAGCAGGAAGTGGCCCGCATACGTGCAAGCCCAATCGGCCACTTCGCCGCCGCCGGGCCAATACGTAAAGGCGCCGGAACCCAACTGGAAATTTTGCAATTTCGTAATGGCCGCCTTAATGTTGCGCTCCACATTTTTTTGTTGCTTGTCAGACAATGGCGCAATTAGATCCGCATACAACTGAGGGAATGCGCCAGAGGTCGTTTGCTCCAAACAACCGTGTGGATACTGAATCAATTCATCCAATTGTTTGCTGAGGTTGAGCGGTGGCGCACTGCTGACTTCCAGCCATGTAGATTCCACATCGCTCAAGCTGCCTGAGTTAGCGTCCGGCGACCAACTTTGTCCGGCTTCCACCACGCCTTCCGTCACGCGACTGATGAGCGGATTCGGATTGCGGATGGCCAGTTCAATTTCGCTGGTGGTCGTTTCGCCTGAGCCTTCAGCCGTGATGGTGAATTTGGCTACGCCTGATTTGTCGCCAACTTTCAGGTCGAACCAGGCCATTTTTTCGCCAACTTCCGGGAAACTCAGGTTTTGCTGGGCAGTATTCACCGACACCAAACCGCTTTTTTCACGAACCGTCACAGAGGCGTTTTTGATTTTTTTATCCATAGCAAACACCTCGACTGGCAGGCGAAGGGTTTCGCCGGGGCCCAGCACGCGGGGCAGGGTAGGGGCGATCATGAGCGGCTTGCGGACAGGGCATGTTTTTTCGCCATTGCCATAGGCCGCCGTGCCATTTGCACCGGGCGCAGACATCACGGCCATGACGCGCACCGAACCAACATAATTGCTGATGCTCAGGCGGTGTTTGGCGGTTTGACCTGCTTCAAGGCGGTATGGGCCGAGGTGAATTACGGCTGGCTTGAAGCGGTTGACCTGCGTAGCATTTTTGGCTTTCTGATTGATACCGTCACCACCAATCGCCAGGATGCGATCCAGCGAAACCCCGTAAGCGCCGAGTACATAATCGTAAATATCCCAGGTTTTTACGCCCAGCGCTTCGCGGGCAAAGAAAGCATCCCACGGGTTAGGCGTTTTGAAACGAGTCAGGTCGAGCAGCCCTTCATCCACGACGGCCAGGGTATAAACGCATGCTTTCCCGCCGCGTTCGCGCAGGTTGATGGTAAATGGATTATCCGGTTCCAGCACATCGGGCATGTCAATGACGGCTTCCAGTTTGCTGGCCGGATTTTCAATATTAACTGGCATTACGCCGTACATACGAATGGGCAGGTCGTTGGCGGTTTGTGCGTGCGGTTGAATCAGGCTGACGTGTGCATACACGTTGGGCGCCATTTCAGGCTCGGCCTTGAAAGTCAGGATATTATCGCCTGCTTTGGCGTCAAACCACATGTGTTTGGCTACTTTGGAGCCATTTTCAATGGTCAACAGAATACGTCCATTATCGCTGGCCGGTACTTTCAGGCGCACTTCTTCGCCGACGTTGTATTTTTCTTTTTCAACGGTAAAAGGCAGCATTGCGGCGGCATTGCGGCTTTGAATATCGTCTAATCTGTCAGGATAGCCCGACCAGAAAAAGTCGCCTGCAGCATGGCTGCCGTTCGGGTCAGTGGCGCGAATCAGGAAACGGCCCCAACCAGTTGGCTTGACTTTCCAGTTGACCAGTCCGCGGCTGTCGGTGGTCAATGTGGCTGTTTGAATGGCTTCTACGGCTTCGGCATTATTGAAACTCGGTATGCCGGATGTGGCGTCTTCGTCCCACCACCAGCGCCAGTCAACGCGATAGAGAGAAACTTCAATCTTTTGGTTGCTCAATGGCTGGCCGTTGGCGTTGACCATCGTCAATTGCACGTTACCGCCGTTCATGTCCATCGTTTTGTCGCCCCATTTTCCGGTGGGTACTGAAATGCCGATGAAGCGATCATACGGAAAAACATCCATCGCGAAATTGTCGGTGCTGAAATCGCCGCCTGCTTCAAATGCCCTGACCTTGAAATTAGCGATCAACTTGCCTGGCGCTTGTGGCACATTGCCGATTTTAAGCGGAATAGCGGCTTTGCCATTCTGGTCGAGGTTGGCTTCAAAAAGCACCTCCGGATCAGAGAAGAAGTAGCGGGAAGGATCATCAAAACTGAATCCTTTGTAATTTTTGAACTCAGTGGGTACAGCGCGTACCTGCATTTCGACTTTGGCTTTCAGGCCTTTTGCCGTCGCGCCGTGGAGCCAGTTGACGCTCAGTTGGCCGTTGGTCTGTACCGGTGCGTTTTCGCCGACGGCAAAATCAGCGGCAGTCAACGATTTTTTACCAAAATCCAGATCGAGTTTCAGGCGGTTAGGCTTAACCGTTTCAATTTTAAGTTGCTTCGTAAACGACGCGCCGCCCACCATAACCTTGGCGTTCCAGTTGCCGGTTGGCGCATCCGGGCGTGTAGCACAGTGGAAAGGATATACACCGCCCACGGAGGCTGTTTGTACGCTTTTGTATTGTAATGCGCCGCGTGAGTCGGTCAATTCAAACACCACAGGGTGGCCTTGTGGCAGGTTGCCGATTTTGTCTTCCAGAACGAAATTTAAAAACAGCGAATCACCCGGCCGCCAAACGCCGCGTTCGCCATATAAATAACCTTTCAGGCCTTTTTGCGCTTCGACGCCGGCCACATCAAAGCGGCTGAGTGAAAGCGTGTTACCATCGGCCATGCGCAGATAACCGCGGCGGTTGTTGCCCGTTGCCACAGCGAGGAATGGCACTTCGCGAAGATTTTCAACATAAACAGTGCCGTCAGACTCGGTGCGCACCTTGGCGATGGACTGTAATTGGTAGTTGAATAATTCAACATCCAGTCCCGCAACGGATTGCGTCGTGTGCAGGTCGGTCACAGCCAAAAACAGCGAACGGTCATTACCGCGTTTGGCCGTCAGGCCCAGATCGCTGACAAAGGCATTGCGCTGAACAAATCGGTCGCTGGCATAATATTCACGGGCGCAGGGATTTTCACGAAGATCCCAGTTGTAGCCGCCCTCATCATAATTGACAGGTTGTGTGGTTGCTTCGTCTTCACCCTCACTTTCCCAGTACCAGGTGTCTTCGTCGCTCCAGTAAATACCCCTGTAACCGCCCATGATGGATTGCTGCGCAGCCGTCCAGTCGTCGGATTCTGATTGCGCTTTTTCCCAGGCAGGCTCATCTGCGATGTTTGATGTGCAGCCGGTGTTGGCATACGACCTGCGGAAACCAATGCGCACCTGATAGATAGCGCCGGGGTCCTGGCGAATCATGTCCTGAAGGTCGAAGGCATAGCGTTGCCACGTCAGGCTGCTGGCTTGAGGGTTGATATCAGACAGGTTGATTCTTTTTTGAACGACAATTTTACCTACACGTTCGAGTTCCTGGTTGCCTTCGATTTCATTGACCTGGAGGTATTGTAAAATGTTGGAATTGAATATTTTAAAAATTTCAACATCTACGGAGGTCAAGCCTACAGCTTCGAAAGGAAACAGTACCGATCCATTGCTTTGTTGTGGAATGACTGCGCCGCGGCCGACTAAGCGAACGCCGGGTTTCAGGTCTTCAAAGGCTACATCGCTGGAAAATTCGCTTTGCAGGGCTTGTCCGCCCGCGCTGCGAATGCTGTTGTCAACACGAAGTTTGTGCGCGCCGCGAATGCGCTCTGACGGATATACGCGCACGAAATTGCCATCGGTTACGAACCGCAATTTTCCGTTAAAACCTTCCACGCGAATCAGGCCGCTCAAATCCTGTGAAGATTGGACCTGCTCAGAGAAATTAAGCAGGAGATATTGCTCTTCCAGTTGAATAGGCTGCGCATTCAGCAATACGAAATCGCCGGCTGGCGCGACGGTTTGTTGGCGATCGATGGATTTATCAACGCCAATGGCATCGCCGTCAAAGCGAAGGTTGACCATTTTGGGCGCAGGTGTTCTTTCTACGCCGACAATCGTCCATTCGTGGCGCAGGCCATCGTCGGAGTGCGACCAGCGAATGTCCAACTCGCGGCCGTTTTGATCGGCTTTGAGCATTTTTTCCACATGGGCGGCGGTGCAAGGTTCGTTGACCTTAATCGTACCCAACGCCTGATTAGCGCCGGGGTTGTCAGGGTCTTGCCGGATACCTGTCTGCACTACGTCATAATTCAGTTCACGCACCCGGAAATTGAAGTCGAAATCTTCAGCGATGGAAGGCACTTCGGCCCAGATGCGGTCGAGGTGTACGACGGCTTCGTAACGCTGACCGTACGCCATTGGCTTTTCAGGTTTCAAGAGGATGGTTTGCTGGTCTTCCCAAATAGCGGAGCCTTGAATTTTAGGTGAAATACTAAACACCTGAGCCGGCACGGGTTTGCCGACTTCATTCATGGAAACGGCCGCCTGATTGAACCTGATTCTGACAGGTTCCTGGCTACTCACCTGGCCGCCCGTGTACGCATAAACGTACTTTCCAACGGCCTGAAACCAGGCTTCATTTTTTTCGGTTTTGGAAAAATTAAAATACCAGACAAGGCCTGCAAGGGTAGCACAGGCAGTAAGGGCTAAAAATAGTTGCTTTCGCATGTAGGTTGGAATTGGTTAACAAGATAACAGGATGGAAGAGCGGTAAAGGGGCGTGTTTGGAAAGCATAACTGACAGAACTTGTCCGGGTTTTTCCGCTTGTGACAAAAAATTACAGACAAGTTCTAACGGCAAAATTAACCACTCATGTTCCGGTTGTCAAGATTTTTTTTTGCTATTGAAACAATGCACACAACTGCGTTTTCAGACGTTATGTGAAGGATGTCTCTTGTGGCGTAAACACAGTTCATTATCATCATTTTTTACATGAAAAACAACAGTTATATTGGATATTTTGGCCCGGAAACCATCACCTGGCGTTTGTATCGCGAACCTTTTTTTATACTGGGCGGGGTCAGGGCATTGCTGCTTCAGGTGGCTCATCCGGCTGTGGCAGAGGGCGTGGCGCGGTTTTCCAATTTTCAGCAAGACCCTTTCGGTCGCGGTTATCGGACTTTTGAGGCAATGGCGACCATTTATTTTGGCCGCCGATGTCCCTAAGTACGGGTACAGATCGCGCACGGCTTTCATGCGCTCGTGAATATGCACGGTCTGGTAC
>JADZBJ010000176.1 GCA_020852155.1 Saprospiraceae bacterium
AGGTACATTGTCATTGATCAGTTATGCGTTCGTTTACACGCCGATGAAACGATTCACGCCTTTAGCGGTTGTGGTCGGCGCTGTTCCGGGTGCTTTGCCACTGATTATTGGTTGTGTTGCTTGGGAGGGTTATATTTCACAAACCGCTATCATGCTTTTTTCGCTTCAGTTTTTGTGGCAATTTCCACACTTCTGGGCAGTAGCATGGTTGGCTGATGAGGATTATAAAAAGGCCGGTTTTGCACTGTTGCCTTCAAAGAATGGTGAGAAAGATCAAACAACTGGCTTGTACTCTTTCTTCTTCTGCCTTTTGATGGTTGGTAATATAACCCTGGCATTTTCATTAGGACTGATTGGACTTACAGCCATGATTGTTCTAAATTTGTTGAATATATACTGGGCCTGGAAGTGCTGGGCGTTGTTTCGTACATGTTCCAGAGAAGCGGCCCGCGCTCAAATGTTTGTTTCATTTGTGCATTTGCCACTGTCGCTCATTATTATTTTGATGGACAGGATGTTCTGATCACTTGAAAAACGAGGAGAGGTTATGGCTACAAATACGCCAATTTACACGCAAAGCAAAATTCACCAATACAAACTGGCATTATGGGTAGGTATTGGTAGTATCATTATGATGTTCGGCGCTTTCACCAGCGCATATATTGTGAGAAGGGCTGCAGGTAACTGGTTTGAATTCAAGTTGCCGGATATTTTCTTCTTCAATACCATTGTGATTTTGCTGAGCAGTGTAACATTGCACTTGTCTTATCAAGGCTTCAAAAAAGGAAATGAAAAACAATATAAGGGCTTACTCATTGCTACATTTTTACTGGGTATTCTCTTTATAGTTTTGCAATATCAGGGTTGGAAAGCGATGGATGCCATGGGCGCAACTTTCACGATCAACCCGTCGAGTTCGTTCATTTATGTCATTTCAGGATTGCACGCAGCACATATTTTGGGCGGTTTAGGCGCTTTATCTATGGCTATGTTGCATGCTTTTATCCTGCCTTACAAACCAACACCCAGGCGAAAACTCAGGTTTGAACTGGTGGTTCAATACTGGCATTTTGTGGACCTGTTGTGGATTTACCTGATTGTGTTTTTTACACTGCAATCTTAACATAAAACATCGCGACGAAAATCGCACCTATTACATAACTGATTGATTATCATGGCAGAATCTTCTGTTTCACATTCGCACGACGCGCACGGACACACGGACGATACCAAACTTTGGGACGGCGGCGCAGAGCCAATGAAGGCCAGTTACGGCAAACTGATGATGTGGTATTTCCTGTTGTCGGATGCTTTCACCTTCGCAGGTTTTTTGATTGCGTACGGCGCGCTCCGTTTCAGTATGCCAACCTGGCCGGAGCCTGACTTCGTATTCGCTTCTTTCCCGTTTGTTCATGCACATTGGCCGCTGATTTTTGTAACGTTCATGACCTTCGTCCTGATCTTCTCGTCCGTTACGATGGTACGTGCCGTGCAGGAGGGACATCGTGAAAATCAACGTGGCGTAGTTTTCTGGATGCTGCTCACTGTTATTGGTGGCGCCACGTTCCTGGGTTGCCAGGCCTACGAATGGACAACGTTGATCGTAAAAGAGAATATGAGCGTCAGTCGAAATCCTTTCGGCCGCCATATTGCCGACGGTGTTTATTTGAATGCCGATGGCTCTGAGTCTGCTACATTCAAAAAGAACGACAGCTATCTGTTGCACATTCATGACGGCAAGGTTGAAGGGCTGGCATATAACAATGCCGACGGTCATTCTGTTAATCATGAAGGTACTGCCCTCCGATACACATCCGGCCCTAACGCAGGTCGTACAGCCGAAGCAGAATTTGGCCCTAAAGCATTTGGCGCTTTGTTCTTCTTTATCACGGGCTTTCACGGTTTTCACGTATTCTCAGGTGTATTGTTTTTGACCATTATCATGTTGAATGCTGCGGGTGGTCTGTATGCAGCGCGCAGAAATGGATATGAAATGGTTGAAAAAATCGGCCTCTACTGGCACTTCGTTGACCTGGTTTGGGTATTCGTATTCCTGGTGTTCTACCTGTTGTAATACGGTCACTTTTTGAATGCAGTAACCTAAAATTTTAACCACTACACATCCGCTGGAAAAATGGCTGGACATTTATCATACGACGATCAAAAAAAGTTGGTGTTTAAGGGCTTGATGCTGCTTGGCGCCATCACCATAGTAGAGGTGATTATTGCACTGTTGGCAAAGGGTCACCTGATTCATGGCGTAGATTTCAAACATGGCTTTGGCCACTACTTATACATGGCTTTGATGATCGGCTTTTCGCTGTACAAAGCCTACTTCATTATCTTTTACTTCATGCACATGGCATACGAAGTGAGAGGATTGATGTTGAGCGTTTTGCTGCCTACTTCATTGCTGGTTTGGGCTATTATAGCCTTCTTCCAGGAAGGTGGCGCATGGGGCGCGCGCAGGGAGCAAATCAAGGAAATGAACGAAGCGCCTGCCAGTAATCAGTCATCAGGCAAACCAACGGGTTATGTTGTGCCTGCTGGCGGCTGGATCAGCCGAAGCTGATCATTCGTTTGTAAAAAATATAAAACGGGTAAGGCATATCGAATGTCTTGCCCGTTTTTTTTGAAAATCATGTTCAGTTACCTCAACCCTTTGACGGCCTGAATGTTTCAACAAAAAAACAGCAATGAGTGATAATTTGATTGAACAACCCTTAACTCCAAAACGCAAAATAATCCGGCTTGCGGGCTTCCTTTTATTGCTGGTCGTACTGCCGGCTGTATCATGGTATTACCTTCAAAGCGGCCTGGAATGGCGTAAAACAGCCAAGAAGGAATTGGCCGATTATGGTAAAATTCGTCAGGCTTACATCATCTACAACGACGGCGAACGCCGCGATCAACTGGATAGCAAAATTTCGGTTGTACATATTTTCGGTGAAAATCCGGACCTGACGCCCGAAAACAAACAGATCCTTGATGTAGGCGAAAAACTGTTTACGCAGTTCGGTAAAAATACCAACTTCAAACTTGGCATGATCGCACAGGGTGGCAATGCTGAATTCAAGTCTTACGCCCAAACCTTGCCTTCGGCAGATTATGCAACCTGGGTATGGACTGGCGGATTAGGCTCCTGGCGTACCATCATAGAAAATGGCTATGAAAAATATTGCCTGGATCAAAATGTAAAACCAGTATCCCACTACTTTGCCCTGACGGATACTGCGGGTACTATCCTTCGTTTTTACAATGCCATAGATGAAAAGGAAGTTGGCCGTATGGTCGAACATATCGCTATGATACTTCCACCCGATGTTCAATAACGAAACACCTTTTTTTATTAAAGCAATAACATGTCTCAAGCACCTGATATCGCACTTGAAAAACGCCTGAACCGCCTGGCGTATATCATATCTTTTGTTGTCTTGCTGCTCGTTGGCTTGATGCGCCGTGTGAAAATTGACCTGGGCGTTGATTTCAGTTTTTTACCGCCGATTCATGCGTCGCTGAATGCTATCAGCGCTGTTATTCTGGTGGTGGCACTTTACTACATCAAAAACGGACAAGTTGAAAACCATCGGAAAGCAATTTATGCAGCGATGGTTTGTTCTGGCCTGTTTTTGCTCTCGTATGTATTGTACCATTTTACAACACCAGAAACCCGCTACGGCGGCGAAGGCATCATGCGTACGTTGTACTTCATCCTGCTGATTACGCATGTCGTTCTGGCGGCTGTTGTATTGCCATTTATTCTTTTTACCTTTAACCGTGCTTTTACAGGTCAATACGAACGGCACAAGAAAATGGCGCGCTGGGTTTATCCATTGTGGTTATATGTGGCCATTACAGGCCCGATTTGTTACCTCATGCTGCGGCCCTATTATCCGAATTGATTCGATTAAATCCGATTAAAAAATTTCGGTTCTGAGGAATCAAAAGAATCTGAACGATCACTAAATCTGGATATAATGATGAATATCAAGGCTTTTACCTCGTTTCTTCTGGTGTTGATGATTTTGACACTGGTCGGTGTTGTTGATGCCGATGCTCAATGCGCTATGTGTAAAGGCGCTGCTGAAGCCAACCTGAAACAGGGTGGGGGAGACCCTCGCGGACTGAACAACGGCATTCTGTACATGCTTGCTATGCCTTACCTGCTGGTTGGCAGTATCGGTATATGGTGGTGGCGTAATCGTCGCCTCGACCGACAGGCACATGAACTGGAAGAGGCCGATTTTCAGGCATAAGCTTTTCCAGCGTTTAAATAAGCGTATCGCCCCACTGTGTTTGCAGTGGGGCGATGCTGTTTTAGGTGCTTTTATAAGTCTGTTGCTGCGTTTCCCACTTTACCACAAATCAAAATAAAACGGCTTCCCTTGCGCTACCCCGTAGTTGTCAATGTACAATACCGGAATGCCGTACATTTTATTCGTACCAGCGTATTTTTTGGTAAATGCTGCATACGGAATGTACAGGTTCCAGCTTTGGTTGTACATGCCGGTGAACGGCACGCTAAACTGAGTTGTGGCTACGGCTACTTGTCCGGTGTAGGCTTTGAAATACGGGTTTATACCCTGGGCAGGTGCGCCATCGCCGTAGTAGAAATAGATGACCACCTGACCGGTATAGCCTGCGTATTGGGCTATATTTAAACTTCCGAACATCGTCATGCTGTTGGCGCCCTGAACATACTGGTTGTGGTTGACGCCCGTCATTCCCACGTACGAGTTTTGTGAGTAATAATCGTTACATTCGGAGCAACCTGTTTCCTCGCCAGTGAGACCCTCCACAAAGCCTTCCCAAAAGGCGTCCCAGAACTCCTTGTTTCGGCGTTTGCGTTCGCTCTCTTTGTCCTCAACGACGACAACATCGTTGTTGGGGTTTTCATCTTCTTCTATTTCCACATTAGGCGCGTCTTTTACGTCGTAGAGGTTGATGGCGTTGCCGCCGTTGGCATTGATGGCCAGCATACGCTCAATGTAATCATACGCGATCCAGCCGTAACCCTGTTCTGACCATTCGCGGCCCCAGGAGTTAATGACCTTGATGGCTTGTCGGGCATCGTCGTAGCCTACCACGAGCATAGCGTGTCCGCCGGCAGCGCGAAGTCCTGGTCCGGGCCACACGTTGCCGTTTTTTAATTCAAGAAATTTTTCATCAATCATAAACCCGCCCACTATCGGATTTTTGGCGGCGAGGGTAGATTTCAGGTCGGTCATGTCATAGATCGCTCTGAAACTATTGATATGGTATTTCCGTGCGCGGTTTTTGATCTGCGGCGACGGCTTTCGCAGGGAGTCCAGGTGATTGTAAGGGAAGTCTTTTTCTAAACAAACGCCATTGGTTTTTATAAAATCAAGGGCTTTATCAATCAACATACCGCCTGAACCGCGCATAAAGCCTTGATTATAGATGAATGCCGGACTGAACACTTCGCGTTTTCCTGTTTCGCGTTTTTCGGCGTAGGCCGCCCAATAACTCAGCGTAAAAGCCACGCATGAACCCTGTTGCCCCTGATTGCGGATGTCAGGCATGTCGGGACTTAAATCAACAGATGTCGGCAAGGAAGCGCCGGCAAACCTGAAGCCGAGCAGCTGTTTGGTCTTGTCGGGCGCTGGTACAGAGGCCAGAATGGCGCCTGTGCGTTTGGGGCCATTGTTGGCGACGACGACATTTGGCTTATCCTCCTTGCCCCCGTCGAGCAGGCGTCCGGCTTCTGATTTTCGGCGTTGAGCGTCGGCGAAATCAGGGCGGATGCGCAGCGCATTCTGGTAGGCATCTTTGGCTTTTCGGTAATCTTTTTGTGCAAAGCGGATTTCGCCGATGGCGTACTGTGCATCAGCGTGGGCTGGTAGTTGTTGCAGGTCGGCCAGCGCCAGTTCGTATTGTCCTTGCTGGCGGTAGGCTTCACCACGCACGTAGCGCGCTTCATTTTTATAGACGCCATTGATATCTATAGCCTGTGCTGCATAGGTGATGGCTTGTGCGGCGTCTTTTTTGCCCAAATGGCATTTGGCGATCAGCACCAGCGCCTGATCTGATTTTGGGTTGATTTTCAGGGCTTTATTGGCGGCGTTCAGGCTGCTGTCGTAAAGTACTTTGGATAAATAAGCATCTGAAAGCAATACAAAAGCATTGGCATAATCGGGGCAATCGTTGACACATTTTGTCCAGTCGCGGATGGCCCGATCGGTCTGGCCCAGGCGCTGGTAGCATCGTCCGCGCAGGTCGAGCAGTTTGGAGTCGTCGCAGCGGCGTGGTTTATTGACGAGTGACGAGTCGAGGTTGGTAATGGCTTCGGTGTAGCGGCCCAGTGAATATTTGATTTCCGCCAGCGCGAAGAGGTACTTTGTGTTGCGCCGATCCTGATACCATGCCTGAGTATAATATTGTAGTTTGATATGCGGTTGTTTGGCCTGGGCGGCTTGCTCGGCCCATTGTTCTGCGGTGTAGTTGAGTTTGTTTTTTTGGGCAAACAAATCAATCGTTAGCAGGCTGAACAGACTGAATAACAGATAAAGGTGTATTTTTCGCATGATTGAAGAAAGTTGATCCGGTTGATACACTCAAGATCTTTGGGTATTGATTTTTTAGCAAGCGTCGCTCATTTTACCCTTAAAATTTTTGCACAACGTGCAATACCGTCCGGCTCCACCCAGGTTACCAGATCATACGATTCCCCTTCGAGGTAGCGATAATTGCCGGGCGAAGTATTTTTTTTCACCGGTGTCAGCGTCTTGCCGACAGATGCCGGGCATTTATGGTAAAGTTGAACGCCAACGTAGTGTTTCTTTTCCTGAAAAAACACGAGATCAGACTTGTCCAGCGAGGTTTGAAACATATTCAGATTTTCATCCAGGGATATCCATCCATTTTCCTGACTTAATTTGCGATAAACTTCTGACACGTCGTGGCTGATACCGTCCGTTTCGGAAAGTTTGGGCGCTATGATCGGCGTGGCGGCGGTTTCTTTCGGGACAGTGGCATCGGCCCGCCGACGATTGTAGCGCGCATATTCACGCAGGTAGCCCGGCGCATTGCTATTTTCGATGTCGCGCAGGATGCTCACTGCTTTGGCGCTTTCTTTGGCTGGCGTTTGGAGGAGATAAGCCAGTGCTTCCAGCATTTTCAACTGGTGGGTTTGCGCGGCTGAGAGTTGGACGTCAGGGTGGCTTTTGCGCCAGGTTGCTCCCAATGCGAAGACATTGAAGGCATAGGCTCTTTTTTGAGGTTCGTGCGCATGGCGCAGCAGTTGAATGCTCGTTTCACCGAGCCAGGCTTCGAAGTAGTCGCCGTCTTGCTGTTGGGCCTCCCGAAATAAACGTTCGGCATCTTCCAGCAGTTTTTCTGTATTCCTCACACCGCCTCCACTGGCGCGTGCAACCAATTCAGTGAGTGGATTGGCCGCCGGTTCGATCGGGAAAAGCAGGCCGGTATTCAGGTCGCCGAGGGCCAGCAGCAGATTCGCCAGGCCCATATTGAAATTGATCTCTTTCAAAAATTGAAAGCGATTGCCAATGTGCTGATACGTTGAAATGGCCATCATTTGCGCATCGCGACGATTGGCTGCCAGCAAACAATTGGCTGCATCGTACAGCCTGAACTGGCTTTCTGCGCGTTCGCGCACTTGAGTTACCATGCGCTGGCGGTCAGCCACGGGCGGATAATTCGGCCTGTTACTCAGGCGAAGCGCATTAAAAATATCAGGATAAATAGCCAGGCAACGGGTTTTACCGGCGAAATAAGCGCCAATCAGGCCATGCAGGTCGGCTTCGAGTTCGAGGTTGCGCGTTTGGTAATCCTGCGGACCCCAGAAGCCAAAGCGGATGCCATGTTTTTTATTGATGATATGCCAGATTTCGTGCCCAAGGATGACTGCCAGCGCATCGTCGGCATCGGTACTGGAGCAATCAACGCCAAATTTTTTTTCGAAAACGCTGATGATCTTGTCCGGGTCAATATGAATCTGCGCTTTGCCGCCAACCACACTGGACGAGGCGTAGTTATCATCTGTTTTGAAAAAGACGACCGGCGCTTTGCCTTTTCCGCCCAGCATCAGGTAGATTTCCTGACAAAGCGTATTCGCATAGGTTTCGCTCAGGCGGCAATCCTGTGCCGGTAATGTCATAAATGACGTAAGGCAAAACAGGCCAATCAGCGCTGGTTTTGAAGCAGTCAGGTTGAAGATCATAGTATGATTTGGCTTTCCATAAACTTTTCAAATTTAAAATTATATATTTCAAATTTCAAATTGAAAAATTTTTTATTACACTACTACACAACAAAAAATCGCATAGCGTAAATTGTTGATTTACATGAAAAAAGTTCTTTGACAAAATAAAAAGGCGTAAGAATATCCATAAGGTTGGGTGTGAAACAAACC
>JADZBJ010000177.1 GCA_020852155.1 Saprospiraceae bacterium
AAACGTCGGTAGAACATGATCGTAGAAATATTATGAGGTGCGTAGCACCGTAACGTCGGTTACGCGTAACCGACGTTACGGTGCTACGCACCTCATAATATTTCTACGATCATGTTCTACCGACGTTTCGCCCCGCTGGGGCTAAGTTTTTTACGAATTTTGAAGCTATTAATGAACTTACCAACTTTTCAAATTTCATGTTTAAAAATCAACCTTACTATCCCGATTTCGCACTGTTGTTGCTGCGTCTTGCCGCCGGCGGCCTGATGCTTCAGCATGGCTATTCCAAGTTCACACAGCTTATGGCTGGTGATTATGGCTTTGCTGACCCTATTGGTATTGGAGAAATGCCTTCGCTGGTCTTGACTGTATTTTCCGAGTTTTTCTGCGCTATTTTGGTTGTAGTCGGATTTCAAACCCGCCTGGCGACTGTCCCGTTGATCATTACGATGCTCGTCGCAGCACTCGTTGTTCATGCTGCCGATCCGTTGGGCGATAAAGAGCCGTCATTGATGTATGCCAGCATGTACGCTGCGATTTATATGATGGGTGGCGGGCGTTACAGCCTTGATGCAATGCTCCGGCGCGGATAAGCGCAACTGGTGATGGTAATGCAAATCACTGGCAGGCGTCATGCTCGTCATTGTCGGCGCTGATATTTGCTTGAAAAATTGCAGTAGTTATTCAACCATCACTATTTTAGCAACATTCATGATTAAAGAAGTTAGCGGAGACATTATGCTGTCTAAAGCGCAAGCCATTGCGCATGGTATCGCGCCATTTGACCATTTTGAAAACGGGTTAGCCTTGACGCTTCGTCAGGATTTTCCGGCCATGGTAAAAGATTTCAGACACTGGTGTCATCAAAGTAACCCTGAGCCTGGCCATGTTTGGGTATGGCCCAGCGCTGAGGGCAAACAAATCATAAACCTGCTTACTCAGGAAGCGTCTGCCGGTCACGGACATGGCGGTCACCCTGGTCACGCCAAATTGCAGCACGTTGGTCATGCGCTGCGCGAACTGAAAAAGGTTATCGAAAAAGAAGGTATCAAAAGCATCGCCTTGCCACGCGTGGCGACTGGTGTGGGCGGATTAAACTGGGATGACGTAAAACCGCTGATTTATAGCAACCTCGGCGATGTGGACGCAGATATTTATGTCTATGAAACTTTTGTAAAGGGAAAAGCCGCTGCCGAATAGCCAATGAATTGGCTGTATTGACGCTATCCTCAACCCGCCTGACAAGAGGCGAAAAAACGCAACATGAGCCGTTTCGGTACGCCCGATTCGGCTCATGTTGCGTTTTTGGCCAAATAATATTTTGATATTTACTGTTTTTTAACTAAAAAATAAAATCATGTACTTTTTTCGTATTTTTTTGTAAATATTTGTCTTCGTCGCGAAAATTCGCAATACGTTTGCGCCCTTGTTCATTTCATAACACTTTAATTTTTTGTTCTTATGAAGAAACTTCTTTCGCTTGCCCTGCTGGTTATGTTGGCTTTCTCTTGCGGAAAAGACAATACCAACGAGGTATCAAACACCGCTTTTCAAAATGATCAAAACGCTTCCGATCAAAGAAATTGCGCCTCTCACGAGGTAATGCTCCAACAAGAAGCAGCCGATCCTGCATTGGCTGCCCGTCATGAAGAAATCGAAAACTTCATTCAAGATTATGTGAAAAATCACGCTCAGGATCGTTCCGGCTCATTGGTGACGATTCCGGTGGTTTTCAACGTACTGTACAAAACGGCTGCACAGAACATTTCGGCTGCACAAATCCAAAGCCAGATCAATGTACTGAATGCTGACTACGGCGCTACGAACGGCGACTACAACAACACACCAGCCTTGTTCCAGGGCGTTCGCTCAGGCGACATCGGTATTGCATTTACACTGCAAAACGTGGTGCGCAAGTCAACCACCAAAACCAGCTGGACAACCAATGATGCCATGAAGAAATCTGCTCAGGGCGGTATCAATCCAACAGACCCGGCTAACGTACTGAACATCTGGGTTTGCAACATGGGTGGTGGCATTTTGGGCTATGCTCAATTCCCTGGCGGCCCATTGGCAACTGACGGCGTAGTACTTGACGACAACGCTACCGGCAATACCGGCACAGCTGCTGCTCCTTACGGCCTGGGCCGTACTGCTACGCACGAAGTTGGCCACTGGCTGAACCTGCGCCACATCTGGGGCGATGCTACTTGCGGTAGCGACCTGGTTTCTGATACGCCAACACACAACACTTCCAACGGTGGTTGCCCTGCGTATCCTCACTACAGCACTTGCTCTGGCACACCAGTAGAAATGACCATGAACTACATGGACTACACCTACGATGCGTGCATGTACATGTTCACACAAGGCCAAAAAACGCGTATGCAGGCTGTGTTCGCGCCAGGCGGCCCTCGCTACACATTCATGTACTAATCGTTAATCCAGTACCTGAATTAAAAAATAGAGGTTTGACCCAAGTGGTCAAACCTCTATTTTTTTGTCAGGTTGTCTCATGAGTGGCGAATCTGCGCTTTTTATGATTAACCGCTAATGACGCTAAAAACGCTAAGTTTTTGAATTTCAACATTTTGCGAATTTAGCGTCATTAGCGGTTAATCTAATTGCTCGTTTTAATAGCATATGAGATACCCTCTATTTTTTTGCCTGAACCCGCTCCAGAATATCCAGTTGAATCAAAATTTCATCCATCAAAATCAATGGCTCGGCGTCGCGCAACATGACATCAGCCATGTTTTGGAAAAGGCGCATCCAGTTGCCGCGCTCGGTATCCAGATCGCTGGTCATGATAATGCCCGCGTTGTCCTGATAGATCACGGCGCGGTTTTCATCGCTTTCACAGCCAAAATTCGGCGCATCGGGCAGCATACCTGATTTGAGTTGGTCTTCCTGTGGGTCAATACCGTGTTTTACCAGGGTGCTTTCTGTACCGCGTAAAATATAGCGCGGGCCATTTCCCGGGGCCATGAGGCTGCCGCTCAGGAAACATTTTAAAGGGCCATAATCCAGGTGAATAAAAAAGGCGTCGCTTACTGCCGAATGTTCGCGTTCGGTGAAAGATTCACCCCAAACATCTTTTGGCGCGCCAAAAAGCGCGACGCACTGGTCTATCAAATGCGGCCCAAGATCATAGACCAAACCGCTGGTTGCACTGGCGACCTCTTTCCATTTTTTGACATTGGGCTGCGGCTTGTACCGATGGAAATATGCTTCAAAACGGTATAGCCTTCCGGCATGACCGTCATTCAGCCATTTTTTCAAGGTTAAAAAATCGCTGTCAAAACGTCTGTTTTGAAAGATAAAAATGTGCAAATTGCGGGCTTTTGCGAGCGCAATTAATTCACGGGCCTCCTGAACGCTGGCAACAAATGGTTTTTCAACCAGAATATGCTTGTCTGCCAACATTGCCTGCCGTGCATAATCGAAATGCGTTTCATTAGGCGAGGCAATGCTCACCAACTGCACCGAAGGGTCGGACAATACCTCATTCAGTGTTTCAACCCGTTGCACAGATGGTAAATAAGCCTCCATTTCAGGACGACTTGTCACCACAGCACGCAAGGTGAAATCAGGATGTGCATTGAAAAACGGCGCTTGCAAGTATCGGCCTGAAAGCCCGAAACCCACCAAAGCAACCCCAATGGGATGAACATTTAGCGTCATAAATCGTCAACGGTTGAAAAGTGGTTGAAAGTTGAAGTGGTTGAATATTGTTGAAGGTTGAAGTGGTTGAAGTGGTTGAAGGTTAAAGTGGTTGAATGTTTAGCGTCCTGTCATCACATGATCATATCATCACATTATCATATTAATAATGGGCAATCTTCTTTTGGGCATTTCGGCCCTCATTTATTTGTTCTTTACGGCGAGCATTTACGGTAAAGAGGCCCCTAAAGGCGGCGATGCCATCGTCGGATATGCCTGGGGCATTTTATTGTTTCACCTCCTTATGCTCGGTCTTTTCGCCTTATTATCCATCATCATAGGCATGAAAGGTGGTTTTTCATGGTTGTCAGGGAGTAAAACTACCGTTTTTTTGGGCGTCACAGGAGGCTTGCTTTTGGCCATGATTGGCTCCACACTTGGCGCGTTTCGCGAAGGTTCGGCCTTTTCACATTATGCCGGCAGTACGATATCCGTTTTAATACCACCGGCCATTATCATCGGTTTTGCGGTGCTGCTCAATGCGCCCACTGCCACGCCTATGCTGTATAAAATACCGCTGGGTCTGGCCGCAGGGCTGGGGTTGTTGGCCTGTGGCGCCGGATTGCTGGCGAATATGAAACAAAATGCCGAAAACCAGCAACGTGCCGCAGAAGCAGAAACGGAGTTTGAACGCCGGAACAATCAGAACATGATCAACTCTATTGATGGTTTTGATGTTGTCGAATCCTTCAACAATTTGCTGCTTTACGCCGATGGCTATAAGGATGACAATGTGCGACAACATGCCCTGGCCAAAATCAAGTCGCGCCCCGACTGGGAAGACGAACTGGTACGCGGCCTGCAGCAAAACTGGGCAGCGGAAGTGTTTACATTTCTGGCCTCCAATGATGTAGAGCATAAAGAGCGTTTTGCCGAGCCAATTCGCGCAGGTATTCTGATTCAGGCAGAACAGATTGCCCGAAAAATACGCGAGGCCGAAAGCGATCACCACTTGTATAGCGACCAGTTCTGCTGGGAAACCGAGCGTGTCTTGCGCACCGTTGATAAATTCAAAAACTCGGGCGTGGATTATTTGCCTGCACTGCAGGAAATGCGCAAGGCTTTCGATACGCCAGCCAGCGTGCAAAAACCGAAGTTTGTTTGCGCACGGGAACTGGATAAGTGGATGAAAAAATAGGGTGTTAGAAGAGGCTGTCTCATAAGTAGCGATTCTGTGCTTTTTATGATTAACCGCTAATGAAGCTAATTACGCAAAATATTGAAAATCAAAAACTTAGCGTATTTAGCGTCATTAGCGGTTAAACTAATTTGCTCGATTTTATAACTTATGAGACACCCTTCTTTTTCATTAACAACCCACCTTCCCCCGTGACCAAAGTCACGATTAATCTGGCCTATGCTCACCGATCTTTGCCATTCAATATGCACTGCGCGAGCGCGTCTTGCGCAGGCCTGTGTTCTAAAACTGGTTTCATGACAGATATTTTGAAAAACTGGAGTTTTATGCGCCTTTTCAGGGCCGCGATTGCCATTTGGGTATTTTCTGAAGTATGGCGCACCGGCGAATGGATACTGGTTTTGCCCGGTATATTATTTGCGACGCAAGCCATTTTTAATGTGGGTTGCTGCGGGGCTGCCGGCTGCGCACCCGCTCGTCCATATAACAGCCATAACAACACAGACGAGGTTGTTTATGAAGAGGTAAACAAACCGCGATAGATTTTTGCGACGGGGGCATCTGAGCGAGGCTTAGGCAAACAGAACCCCGTTGAAACAAGTCTGATAGAACTCTCCTGATTTATCTATAGCTTTGCCGCCCAAAATCAATTCCTTTTGGGCAATTATGGTGAAACAGGCATTTATCGTTGATGGCGTCAGAACGCCCATCGGAAATTTTAAAGGCACGCTGTCTGAGGTTCGGGCTGATGATATGGCCGCTCTGGTCATTCGCAAATTAATGGAACGTCATCCGAATTTGCCGCCGCAAGTCATAGAAGACGTCATGCTGGGATGCGCCAATCAGGCCGGAGAAGACAACCGGAATGTGGCGCGCATGGCGCTGCTACTCGCCGGGCTGCCCGTAACGACAGGCGGCGAAACCGTCAATCGGCTTTGCGCGTCGGGCCTGTCAGCAGTTGCGCAGGCTGCCCGTGCTATTCGCAGCGACGAAGGCGATGTATTGATTGCCGGTGGCGTCGAAAATATGACGCGCGGCCCCTGGGTACTGGGCAAGGCAGGCAGTGCTTTCGGTCAAGATCAGCAGATGTATGACAGCAGTTTTGGATGGAGATTTATCAATCCGAAAATGCAGGCAGCCTACGGCGTGGATGCTATGGGCGTAACAGCAGAAAACCTCGCCGAACTATATTCGATCAGCCGTCACGATCAGGATAAATTCGCTTGCTGGTCGCAGGAGAAAGCCTCAAAAGCCGCATCATCCGGCGTGCTGGCGCAGGAAATTACGCCGGTTGAAATTCCACAACGCAAAGGCGACCCAAGGGTTTTTTCCACTGATGAATTCATTAAGCCTCAGACTTCGCTGGATGGATTGGGGCAACTTCGTCCGGCTTTTAAAAAAGAAAATGGTACGGTCACGGCCGGGAATGCATCCGGCCTGAACGACGGCGCTGCTGCACTGCTGATCGCTTCCGATCGGGCGCTGGAACAGTACGGACTTCAGCCCAAGGCGCGCATTGTCAGTGCTGCCGTAGCGGGTGTCGAGCCGCGTATCATGGGCATCGGGCCGGTCGAGGCCAGCCGAAAAGCCCTCGAACGCGCAGGGCTTACCCTCCAACAAATGGATGTGATTGAATTGAATGAAGCATTTGCTGCGCAAGTGTTGGCCTGTACCCGCCTGATGGGCCTTGCTGACGATGATACACGCATAAACCCTAATGGCGGCGCTATCGCCCTTGGGCACCCGCTGGGCATGTCCGGCGCGCGGAGTGCGCTGGCAGCAGCATTACAATTACAACGCACCGGCGGACGCTACGCACTGGTTTCCATGTGCATCGGCGTCGGACAGGGTTATGCGATTGTGCTCGAACGCTCCTAACTCATAACTCATAACTCATAACTCATAACTCCTACTTCCTCCTCCCTTTTCAATGATTGATCTGCGTCATTATTTTCCTGTACTGGAATCTGAATTGATTGAAGAATTGAAGGCAAAAGGCCAGGTAATGACCTTTGAGCCTGATACCGTTTTATTACAGGCTGGTCAGAACATCCGTCATACCATGCTGGTGGTGGAGGGCGTCATTAAAATGTACCGGGTTGCTGACGACGGTGGCGAGTTTTTCATGTATCACCTTCGGCCGGGCGATGCCTGCGCGCTCTCCATGATTTGCGACCGTACTTTCAGGTCCAGTACAGTTACTGCCAAGGCTGCTACGAAAGTGACCATGGTTGCTGTTCCGATTGACGTGACAGAAGCCTGGATGCGCCAATATCGCACCTGGTACCATTTTGTGGTGGATACTTACCGCAGCCGTTTTGAAGAGTTGATGAATACGATTGATCATATTGCCTTCCAGAATATGGACGAACGCCTGGAATTTTACCTGCGCCGGCATCGGGATTCATTGAACAGTAACATTCTTCAACTCACCAATACACAGATTGCGCAAGACCTGAATTCGTCGAGAGAAGTCATTTCCCGATTGATGAAAAAACTGTCGGAGCGCGGTACGGTCCGCCTGTTGAAAAACGGCATAGAGATACTGAAACTGTAGTCTTTTTCTGACCGTGATAAAAATCACGTTTTTTGTCTTGACCATGTGCCCACTTTTGCGCCACTTTTACTCAGCAAGGCAACAATATGATTATCATCGGTTATTTGGCATCGGCATTAATTGGTATCTCCCTCGGATTAATCGGTGGTGGCGGCAGTATCCTCACAGTACCTGTTCTGGTTTATCTTTTCGGGGTTGACCCGGTGCTGGCAACAGCGTATTCGCTGTTTATCGTAGGTTCCACAAGCCTGGTTGGCGCATTGCCCAAATACCGCGAGGGCATGGTCAACCTAAAAACAGCCCTCATATTTGGACTGCCTTCCATTGTGGCCGTTTATGCAACCCGCGCTTATATTGTGCCCAGGATACCTGACCCGGTATTTACCCTGGGCAGCATGGTCGTTTCCAAGGCGATGTTCATGATGGGTTTGTTTGCGCTGTTGATGGTATTTGCCTCCATTTCCATGATTCGCGATAAAAAAGGCGCGGCTGATTCAACAGATGTGGAGCCTCAGCGGTTTAATTACCCGGCGATCTTGCTCGAGGGAACTGTGGTCGGGATGTTGACCGGATTGGTTGGCGCTGGCGGCGGCTTTTTGATCATTCCGGCGCTGGTGTTGTTTAGTAAATTGCCCATGAAGCAGGCGGTCGGAACATCGCTGCTGATTATAGCCGCCAAATCGCTTTTTGGTTTTACGGGCGATCTTTCTCATTATCAAATGGACTGGACGTTGCTGATTTCAGTGACGGCTTTGGCGATTGTTGGTATATTTATCGGCAACCGGATGAGCCGCAGCGTGGATGGCCAAAAATTGAAAAAAGCCTTCGGCTGGTTTGTGCTGGTTATGGGTATTTATATCCTGGCAAAGGAATTTTTGAAGTAAAAAAAGGTTACATTCCAAAAATTATGTTTCAATGTGACAAATGTCACGAATATTCCCCCTGAACGCCCTGCATCTTTGCATCATCTTTCTAAACAAAATAAGTTTTTCAAGCGATGAAAATTGAACAAATCTATACTGGTTGTCTGGCGCAAGGCGCCTACTATGTTGAGAGTAACGGTGAAGCCATGGTGGTTGACCCACTCCGCGAAGTAACCGCTTATCTCGAGAAGGCAGAAAAAGACAATGCCAAAATCAAATACGTTTTCGAAACACACTTCCATGCCGACTTCGTGAGTGGTCACCTGGATCTGGCCAAGAAAACCGGCGCAAAAATCGTCTATGGCCCGACTGCAAAACCTGGCTTCGACGCTTATGTAGCGCAGCATAATGAAGACTTCAAAGTAGGTAACCTGACCATCCGTGTGCTGCATACGCCAGGACATACCATGGAAAGTTCCTGCTTCCTCCTGATTGATGAAAACGGCGTTGAGAAAGCCTTGTTCTCCGGCGATACTTTGTTCATCGGCGACGTAGGTCGTCCTGACCTGGCTCAAAAAGCAGCCAACATGACGCAGGAACAACTGGCTGAACACCTCTACGATTCATTGCGCAATCATGTAATGACTTTGTCCGATGATGTGATCGTTTATCCGGCCCACGGTGCTGGTTCTGCTTGTGGCAAAAACATGTCGAAAGAAACTTACGACACACTGGGTCATCAAAAACTGACCAACTACGCACTTCGCGCAGACATGACCAAGGCTGAATTCGTCAATGAAGTGCTCACGGGTCTGATGCCGCCTCCGGCATACTTCCCGCTCAATGTTGCCATGAACAAAATGGGCTATGACAGCATTGACGACGTTTTGAAACGTGGCACTCAGGCACTTTCGCCACGTGCTTTCGAAGCCGCAGCCAACGAAACAGATGCGCTCATTCTGGATACCCGCGATCCGCAAACCTTCTCGGAGGGTTTCGTTCCGAACAGTATCAACATCGGCCTGGATGGCAGCTTCGCTCCCTGGGTCGGCGCATTGATCCCGGATGTTAAACAGCAAATCCTGCTGGTAACCGAGCCGGGCCGTGAAGAAGAAACTGTTACCCGCATGGCGCGTGTCGGTTATGACTTCTGCCTGGGCTACCTTGAAGGCGGTGTCGAAGCCTGGAAAGCAGCTGGCATGGAAGTGGACAGCATTCAGCGTATCTCGGTTGATGAATTGTCTGACCTCATGGCCGCTGATTCAAACTTGCCAGTGTTCGACGTTCGTAAAAAGAGCGAGTACATGAGCGAACACGTCATGGAAGTTGAAAATGCGCCACTGGATTTTGTCAATGACTCCATGTTGCTCCTGCCAAAAGACAAAACGGCTTATATCCACTGCGCTGGCGGCTACCGTTCCATGATTTTTGCCAGTATCCTGAAAGCGCGTGGTTACGACAACCTGATTGATGTCGTCGGCGGATTCAAAGCCATCAAAGACAGCAATAAGTTCAAGGTGTCAGACTACGTTTGCCCGACAACGATGCTGTAATTATGTTGGGTATTTGTTGAATTGGTTATTTGGTTATTTGACAACACATAACCGAATAACCAATTCAACAAATAACCAAAAAGAACAAATAACCAAAAACTCACTCATTCACCCATTCACCCATTCACGCATTTACCAATGCTATCTCAGTTTTTCAGTAACCTTTTTAGCGGATCAAGTGAAGCAGTTGTAGATGTTGAAAACAGCACATCGCACCCTTCTCCCAAATTTGATAACCTGCCGGGAAACCTGTTCAAGAAAGAACTGGATTCGAACCCGGATTCGGTACTGCTCGACGTTCGCACAGCGATGGAAGTCAGTGCCGGTAAATTGCCTGGCGCTATGGTCATTGACTTCATGGCATCTGATTTCAGGCAAAAAGTTGCAGCCCTCGACAAGTCAAAAACCTATTTTGTGTATTGCCGTAGCGGCAATCGCTCCGGTTCGGCTTGTCAAATAATGCATAAATTGGGCTTTGATGTCCGTAACCTTATGGGCGGCATCGGAGCATTTCCGAAGTAACTTGTTTATCGCTTAAGGGCTGTGCGTCGGCAGATGCACAGCCCTTTTTTTATCCATACATGAACATGAAGCACTGGTTGTTTCTCTTTTTTTTACTCTTTTCCGGCTTTTTAAAACTGGCTGCGCAAACAAATTCAGCCCACAAAGACACCGTTCAAACGCCTTCCGCATATACTTTGCTGGAAGCATTTCAACACGGACATTTTCATGGTCATTTTCGCCAATTTTCAATGGCCACAGATAATACTCGCCAACTGACAGATTATTATGCCATTGCTGCCGGCGGCGGCCTTCATTTTTCATCTGCTCCTTATTACGGATTTAGTGTCGGTGTCGGCGGGATGTTCAATTTTAACCTGGCATCATCTGACCTGGGTGCGAAAGACCCTTCCACGGGCGCTAAAAACCGCTATGAAATAGGCTTGTTTGATATTGAAAATGCCGCCAACCGAAACGATCTGGATCGTATGGAATCTTTCTGGATGCGTTATGAGCGACGAAATTTTCATGTTACCCTGGGCAAACAAAACATTCAAACGCCATTTATCAACCATCAGGACAGCCGAATGCGCCCAACGGCGGTGTCGGGTATTTGGTTAAATTCGACCCTCAGCGAACGACTCCGGCTGGAGGGCGGCTGGATATGGGGCATTTCACCCCGAAGCACTGTTAACTGGTATTCTGTTGAATCATCCATCGGCCTCTACCCCAGCGGATTGAATCCGAATGGCTCGGCCAGCGGCTATCCTGAACACCTGAAAAGTAAAGGTCTGGCACTGGTGGGGCTGCACCTTAAAATGGGTAAAAACTGGAAAGGTCAGATGTGGGATCAGTGGGTTGAAAACATTTTTAACACGGCTTATACACGCCTCGACGGAAACTATTCACTGGGCAATGGACATCATCTGTTGCTGGGCTTGCAATTGGTTCGTCAGGATGCACTGAACAGCGGCGGCAATGAAGAGCCTTCCAAAAGTTACTTCGTAAAAAACGGGCATTCGCACGTGATCAGCACGCAGGCTGGTTGGGAACGCGGCCGCTGGCAAGCATTGGCGGCTTATACCCGAACTACCGCAGAAGGCCGTTTTTTAACGCCGCGCGAATGGGGCCGCGAGCCGTTTTACACCTTTATGTCGCGCGAAAGAATCGAAGGCAGCGGCGATGTTCATGCTGCTACATTGCGCTGTAACTGGCAGGATGAACATGAAAAATGGCAAATTGGCCTGGCTTACGGGCATTTTTACCTGCCTGATGTGAAAAATGTTGAAATGAATAAATACACATTTCCGGCTTACAGGCAACTGAATGCAGAAGCCCGCTACACTTTTGAAAGGGCTTTGCAAGGTTTGAAAGCGCACTTTCTGTATGTCTGGAAAGGCCGAATGGGCGATACTTACGGTAACGACCGCTACGTCATCAATCGGGTAAATATGTCGCAGTACAACCTGATTTTGAACTATACCTGGTAGTGAGGTGTTGAACAACATTTTTGAAACCTGTGCGATGTTCTCATGAAGTGTGACATAAGTCACGGCACATGGATTTCACGGCCTCTAATTTTGCGAAAGTTTCAATACACTTTTTACCATGACATTTTTGTTTGAACCCTGGCCCTGGTATGTGGCTGGCCCGTTGATCGGGTTGATTGTCCCTGCGTTATTACTGTTGGGGAACAAGCACTTTGGCATTTCTGCTAACCTCAGGCATATCTGTGCCGCGTGTTTTCCGGCGGATGTTCCATTTTTTCAGTACAACTGGAAAAGGGAAGCCTGGAACCTCTTTTTTATTGGAGGTATTGCTGTTGGCGCTTTCATAGCCGCTTTTTTCATGAAAAATCCGGAACCAATTCAGATTCATCCTGAACTGGCACAAGACCTGGCGCAATATGGCGTAACGCATATTGATGGTATGGTACCAACTGATTTGTTTAGTTGGGACAGTCTGCTCACCCTGCGCGGATTTGTGATGATGGTTGTTGGCGGCTTTCTGGTTGGCTTCGGAACGCGTTATGCCGGTGGTTGTACCAGCGGACACGCGATTATGGGCTTATCCAACCTGCAATGGCCATCATTGGTCGCCACCATCAGTTTTATGATTGGCGGCTTTTTGATGACACATCTTCTTTTACCCTTCATTTTAGCACTTTGAACAACATGAGAAAGTTACATCTTCCCTTTGTTGAAGCGCCCCATGAAAAGGCGGCACGCAGCATGGACACCATGTGCGTCAACGAATCAGAATTGCACCATCCCTGGTATTACAACCTCAAATTCATGGCCGTGGGGATGATTTTCGGCATTGTTTTTATTAAAGCCGAAATCGTTTCATGGTATCGCATTCAGGAAATGTTCCGCCTTCAATCCTTTCACATGTACGGTGTGATTGGTTCCGCCGTCATGGTAGGCGCCATTTCTGTTTTCTTGATTAAAAAATTCAAGTTAAAGACCATCTTCGGCGAGTCTATCACCTTCACGGACAAGGTGTTTCAAAAAGGTCAGATCATTGGCGGATTGTTGTTTGGGCTTGGCTGGGCATTGACGGGCGCTTGCCCCGGTCCGCTCTTCGCTCAAATCGGTTCCGGTGCATTAGTCATTGTGGTTACCCTGATAAGCGCTATTGCGGGTACCTGGACTTATGGTTATTTCCGCGATAAACTGCCGAATTAAAAAGGCTTGACTGAAAGGTAAAAGGTGGAGGGAGGAAGGCTTTAAATAAGGAATAATGGCGTACGTTTGGGCCGTAGGCCATGCTGTCGAGAATCTCCCGCAGATGATTGCTAACGCATCTACGGGAGATTAGCATTTTGGGCAGGATGGCATAAACCCAGGTAATATGTCAATATCCCGTATTGTTTTTCTGCTTTTTCTGCTTGACTCTATTGCCCATATTTGGGCGGGCACTTTGGAGCGCACCGATATTACGCTCATTACTAAACCTTTGTTGATGCCCTTGCTGGCCCTGTGGTTAGTCACGTCCCTGACTGGACAACAACGGCGCAAGGCTGGTTCGGCATTTCGTTTCTGGCTTTTCGGTTTGGCCTTTTCGACCCTCGGCGATGTATTCCTGATGTTTGAGGGCAGTCAGTATTTTCTGCTGGGTCTTGGTGCGTTTTTATGTACGCATCTGTGCTATATCATTGCGCTGAATCGCTGGCGCAATGGAACGCCTGGCTTGATACAGCGCGAGCCGGAAGGGGCATTGCCTTTTATAGGTTACATCATCGGATTTTTATGGTTTTTATGGAATGGTATTCCGGCTGAAATGAAAATACCGGTAACCATCTATGCCATCGTCATTAACCTGATGATGATGAGCGCTTTTCAATTAAAGCCGCAACTCAGCAAGTCCTCTTTCGCTCATTTATTCGGCGGGGCATTGTTATTCACCTTGTCGGACAGCCTGATTGCCCTGGGCAAATTCGGCGCGCCATTCCCCTACGCTCACTTTGCAATAATGATAACGTATATCGCCGGACAGGCGCTTTTGGCGAATGGTGTTCGTCAAAGTATCATATCTGACGAATTTCATGGTGAATAATTGAAATGCGTGACAAAAGTCACGTTATTCGGCGGTATTGTATGTGCAATTTTGCAGTGTCAGGTTTTCTGGCGATTCTTTCGTTCACCTATTACCTATCGTCTGCACATTATGCATCATCAAATAGTCATCATCGGCGGCGGAAATGCTGGCATCTCCATTGCGGCACAACTGCTTCGTAAAAATAGCAAACTCGATATAGCCATTGTCGAACCTTCCGACAAACACTATTACCAGCCTGCCTGGACGCTGGTCGGCGCTGGCACGTTCGATATTAATGAAACGGTCCGCAGCGAAGCATCGGTTATGCCATCGGGTGTAAATTGGATCAAGCAAAAGGCTACGGGTTTTGAGCCGGATCAGAACCTTGTACACTTGTCAAATGGCGATATTACATACGATTTTCTGATCGTCGTGCCGGGCATTCAACTCAACTGGAATGCCATAGAAGGGCTTCCTGGAACATTGGGCAAAAACAACGTTTGCAGTAACTACTCTTTTGAAACCGCGCCCTACACTTTTGAAGTGCTCAAAAGCATGAAAAAAGGTCGCGCGATTTTCCATAACCCATCTACGCCCGTAAAATGTGGCGGTGCGCCACACAAAATCATGTACATGGCCACGGATTACTTCCGCAAACACGGGATTTTAAATCAAATGGACATCCAATACTGGAGCGGTGGCTCGAGGTTGTTTGGTGTGCCCAAATATGAAAAAACCCTGCTGGAAGTCGTCAAACGCGGCAATATTCAATTGAATTTCTCATACAACCTGACCAAAATTGACGGCCCGAACCACAAGGCTACGTTCGTTGGTTTTGGCGAAGCCAACAAGGATCAGGTGAAAGAAGTGGAGTTCGATATGATTCACGTCACGCCACCTCAAAGCGCGCCTGATTTCGTGCGCAACAGCCCGCTGGCCAATGCCGCCGGTTGGGTAGATGTGGACAAAGGCTCGATGCAACACACCCGCTACGCCAATATTTTCTCAATAGGAGACGCTGCTGGTTTGCCCACTTCCAAAACTGGCGCTGCTATCCGCAAACAAGTGCCTGTTCTGGTCGAAAACCTGCTGGCCGTGATGAATCATCAGGCCATGACCAGCGCCTACAACGGCTATTCGTCCTGCCCTATCGTGACAGGTTATGGCAAACTGGTACTGGCTGAATTTGATTACACCAACACGCCTACCGAAACGTTCCCGTTCGATCAATCCAAAGAACGCTGGTCCATGTACCAACTGAAAAAACAGGTACTGCCGCGCTTGTACTGGAACGCCATTCTGAAAGGAATGATGTAATGCTCGCTTGCGCTCGCGTTTGAGTGGCGCTTGCGCGCCGTTTGAAATAGTTAGAAATAGTTTGAAGTAGTTAGAATGCTCGCTGTCTCTCGCGTTTGATGGCGCTTGCGCGCCGTTTGAGGTGGTTAGAAATAGTTTGAAGTTGTTAGAGTGCTCGCTGTCGCTCGCGTTTGAGTGGCGCTTGCGCGCCGTTTGAAGTGGTTAGAATGCTCGCTTGCGCTCGCGTTGGATGGTAGCGGTTCTGCGCATTTATCATTGACCGCTAAAGGCGGGAAACGCTAATTTTTGATTTTAAAAAATTCGCGTCTTTGGCGTCTTTAGCGGTTATTTTTTTTAAATAAATCACCAATCACATAAACTAAAAAGCGTTTTGCATGAAAAAAACGGCATTTCTCCTCATTGCCTTCTTTGCCGCCTTTGTGTCGGCCGATGCTCAAAAAGCCATCAGCGCAGCAGAAACTGAATCCATGTTGAATAAGGATAAAAAAATTCAACTGGTGGATGTTCGTACGGCTGCAGAAGTGAAAAGCACCGGCAAAATCAATGGTGCAAAAGTGATTGATTACAGCAGCCCGGATTTCAAGACAGAAATAGGGAAACTGGATAAAAACAAACCCGTTATCGTATATTGCGCTGCCGGCGGCCGTAGTCCGCGTGCTGCTGCCATGATGACTAAAATGGGTTTTAAAACAGTTTATGACTACTCCGGTGGCATGAACGACTGGTTAGCCAAAGGCAAAAAGACCGTTCACTGATTGGGTCGCGCCCATCATTTTCCCACAGGAATAACTCATGGATAAGACATATTACTATCCGGTACTTTGGTTGCTGGTAGCCGGGTTAATGCTCGGATTGATTGCTATCACCAATGCGCTGGCGGCTTATCAGCGGCGCATGAGTGAGCACCCCGAACTGGCAGCAGCTTCCGACCGTCAGTTACGCATCCTCGCTGCGAGTCGTTATGTGCTGTGGATATTCGTCGGGATCATGACGACAGGCGGTATTCTGGCTTTTTTCAACAACTGGAATACTGAAAAACAACTGACCGCTACACAAAGGCAAAGTCTTTGGCCCAAATACGACCCTCAAACACTGTGGAAAGCGCCGGATATTTACTTAGCCGAAACCGACGATCAGCATGAACTGATTGCCTATGGCCGCGACCTGATTGCGCACACACAGGATTATTTTGGAGAAAATGGTCTGGTACGTGCGGGCAGCATCAATGGACTGAATTGCCAGAGTTGTCATCTCGACGCCGGTAGTCGCCCTTGGGGGAATAACTACTTTGCGGTGAACAGCACTTACCCGCAAATGCGCGCCCGCTCCGGCTCACTCGAAACGATTCCCAAACGCATCAACGACTGCTTTCAGCGCAGCCTGAATGGTCAACCGCTGGATACGACCAGCCGCGAAATGCGCGCCATGATGGCTTATATGGAATGGCTGGGCACGGGCATCCCCAAAGGTCAAAAACCCAAGGGCGCAGGACTGGTCGAAGTGCCATTTCTGGATCGTCCTGCGGACCCTGTACTCGGCCAGCATATCTATGCTGCCAAATGCGCGTCGTGTCATGGCGCTGATGGTCAGGGCTTACCCATGCCTGATGTCGCCCGCGACTATCCGCCACTTTGGGGTGAGAAAAGTTATAACGAGGGTGCGGGGCTGTTCCGCATGTCGCGTCTGGCTGGTTATGTCAAGGCCAATATGCCCTTTGGGGCAACCTTCGACAATCCGCAGCTCAGCGACGAAGAAGCCTGGGATGTGGCGGCTTTTATCAATTCACAACCACGTCCCAAGCACCCGTTTCTGCAAACGGATTGGCCTAAAATTGAGAAAAAACCCTACGATCATCCGTTTGGGCCATTTGCTGACTCCTTCCCGGAGGCTCAACATAAGTACGGGCCGTTCGGGCCTGTCGTAGCGTTTTATAAGAAGTAGGATGTTGAGGTGGTTATTTGAAAACCATCACAAAAGTTGTCATCCTGAACGCAGTGAAGGATCTGGCCAAACCGTAGTGAGAATACTCGCTTCGCGGGTAGCAGACCCTTCACTTCGTTCAGGGTGACATCTTTAGATTAAATCCCTCTATGCTATTCCTGCGCTGGAGGCGCGGTTTGTTGCTGACATTCCTGTTGGTATGCCCCGCAATGACCGTGGTGTCCGTGGTGAAAGTGTCGGTGGCCGACTGTGGCGGCCAAGGCGCCGAAGGTAATCAGGGCACTGATGGCCGCAATCCAGAATCTGCGTTTCCTATCCATGATTTATGCTTGTTGAGAAGGTGAAGAAAATGGGGCTTGTCCGCGGCGGTAACCGTAATGGCCGTCCTGAAAACGAGCCGACCAGTTGTTTTTAAACTGCTCGTACTCTTCGTCGCTCATGCCGCGAATCTTGTCAGCGAAAGCGCCCGGCGGCATACCCATCCGCATGGGGCCGTAGCCTCCGTAATTGGCCATCATCATGCGCCCCATACCGAACGGGGTGAAGATGAATTTCAGCAATAAAACGATGAGTAACAACGGGCCGCAGAAAAACATAAAAGCCCCGAAAAAAATACCGCCGATGATCGGCTTGAAAATGGACTTGTTCATTGTCGAATTTTTAAAATTTGAAAACCGCCTGATGCGTTGATTTTTTCAATCTGCAAACGCGGTATATCAAGGGAGACGAACAAGCCCGTTTTTTACTTTATGGTTTGATGACTTTTTTAAAACTTTTCAAATTTCAAATGATCAATTTCAAATTTTAAATTAAAATATATTTTATTTTATAATTGTAAATGATTGAATTTAAGTGCTTTATTTGAAATTTGAAATTTGAAATTTGAAATTTGAAATTTGAAATTTGAAAAATTTGGGGGAGATCAACAGCCGCCGCCGCGCTGTTTCCATTTTTCCATGAAAGCCGCGCGGTCTTCCGGACTCATGCTTTTGAATTTGTCGCGCATCCGCTGCGGGCCAAAACCGGACTTCCGGCCGCCAAAACCACCAAACAACAATTTACTCAGGATAAAAATACCCAGCGCCTGCCAATAAGTAATTGGCGTCAGCGACGGCACGCCGGCCAGCAGGGCGTTGTTCCATAACCACATCACGACGTATCCGACGGCAAAAAACAGTGCGACGGGAATCAATACGAAGAAGAATTTTTTATTCCGAAACATATGGATGTAGTTTGAATGGCGCTGCGCGCCGTTTGACGTAGTTTGAAGTGGTTAGATGCTCGCTGTCGCTCGCGTTTGAGTGGCGCTGCGCGCCTGTTTGAAGTGGTTTGAGGTTGTTAGAATGCTCGCTTGCGCTCGCGTTTGAGTGGCGCTGCGCGCCTGTTTGAAGTGGTTTGAGGTTGTTAGAATGCTCGCTGTCGCTCGCGTTTGAGTGGCGCTGCGCGCCTGTTTGAAGTGGTTTGAATGCTCGCTGTCGCTCGCGTTTGAAAATGGTTTTGAAAAGTAATTTTAGGATTAAGCCACATTCAACATTTTAACAAATAACCAAATCCCCAAATTCCCAAATAACCAAATCCCCAAATAACCAAATAACCAAATAACCAACACCCACTCCCTACAACTCCTCATACAACGGTTGCAGGCGTTTGCGGAGGTGTTTGACCGCGTAACCCTTGCGACTGATGATGGTTTTGATGTTTTCACCTTGAAGGTCGGCTATTTCCTGCAAGGTACGGTCTTCGATTTCGTGTTGTATAAAAACCGAGCGTTGCACTTCCGGCAACTCATCCAGGGCTTTGGTCAGTTCATGCCAGAACACCTCTTTGAACAGCGCCAGTTCGGGGTTTCCGCTGTCGTCGAGCAGCAGGATGTCCCGAATCATCTGTTCGCCTTCGTCGTCTTCGTAGGTGAAGTCTTCGAGTGATTCCGTGCGTTTTTTTCGATAAAAATCCGTGATTTTATTCCTCGAAACGGCATACAACCAGGCGCTGACATTGTCTAAGTCGCCTAATTGCGAAAGTCGGCTGAATTGATACCAGACCTCCTGCAAAATATCTTCGGCGTCTTCCAGTACGGTCACCCGCCCTTTGATGAAGGACATCAGTTGGCGGCGATACTTCCTGAAAGTGTCGTTGCCTTTGGATATTCGGTCGGTTGTTTCCGTCATAGGGATATTGAGCATTGCATTCATGCTCACGCAGACGAACAAGTCGGGTTTTTACTTTAATTATTTGATCAGGATTTTCGGGATTTAAGGATTTACAGGATTTTTCTTTCTGTCTTGGATCAGGATTTTCGGGATTTTAGGATTTACAGGATTTTTCTTTTGTCTTGGATCAGGATTTTCGGGATTTTAGGATTTACAGGATTTTTCTTTCTGACTGACCGGAATTTGGGGGGATTATGGGATTTGAGAATTTTTATGTTCAGGAGGTGAAATAACCAAATCCCCAAATAACCAAATCACCAATTTTTCAAAAACTCACTCGCTCACTTTGGTTAACAAAAACGCTGTCAGGAATCCGGCTGCGACGACGAAGCCGGTCAGGCGTCCGCCTTCGCGAAAGGCTTCGGGGAACATGGTGTCACTGAGCATGGCCAGAATAGCGCCTGAAGCAAATGCCATGGATGCGGCCTTGAATTCGGCGGGCGCATCGCCGAGGAAATGATAGCCAATGGCGGTGCAAATCATCGTGACCACGACCATGCTGCCCCAGATGGCGAGAATGCGCAGGGGTTTCATGTGGTTGTTCTTCATGGCGATGGAGCCGGATATGCCCTCCGGGAAATTACTCAAAAATACTGCCGCTACGAACACCAATCCGCCAGTGCCGCCAATGGCCAGCGTTGCGCCCATGACCAATGATTCGGGGATGCCGTCGAGCAGCGTACCCAACAGAATGGCGTTGCCCGATGCGCTTTTTTCGGTGGGTTCCTCGGTAGTGTCATGATGCCGGTGCTGCTTGTGTACGACTGTTTTGCGCTCTTGTCCGCCGAGACTGTCAATCAGGGCATCACCTACGACAAACATCAGCGCGCCCGCCAGAAAACTGACACCCACGATCAGGGGCTTGTCGGTGGCCTCAAAAGCATCGGACATGAGGTCAATACTCAGGGCCGAGGTCAATACCCCGCAGCCAAAGGCCATGATGAGCGCGATGACGCGATGCGGCATGCGCAGGTACAAGCCCGCCAGCGAACCCAACAACAGGGCAAACCCGGAGATAAAACCGTATAAAATGGCTTGTTGCATAGCACCAGCGAAACACCCGTTTCGCCCGCAGGCTTGGTGTTTCAAGGGCTAATGTCTGGTTTTTTTGGGGAATGGGGGCGGTGTATTTGCCATGCCTCACCCTTCACGATAAACCCCGAAGCTCCGACCAAACCACCCATCCACTACAAATTTTACCACCACCAGCGCGGCCACCGTCCATTGTGCCTGATGCCATTCCGGGTGAGCCGGTATCAGGTGGCGCGTGAACACCATCAGCAGGGCCAACAGGATGAAAATATGCACAAAGGGCGTTGCGATTTCGCTGCCCGGGTCGGCGGTTTTGTAGCGGCCGTTCAGGAAAAAATGCACCAGCAAACCCAGGGCATAACTCAGGGAGAGCAGGTTGGTTTGTCGCGGTATTTCGCGCATGGCGCCATCTTCGACGGGCTGCTCAAAAGGGGTAAACGTGAAACTGACGGCCAACGCCAGTAGAATAAATCCCATGATGGCCCCGCCGATGAGCCAGAATATTTTTGATCGAAGGGTTTCAAAAAACGGCTGGCTGTTCATCGAAAACAGCACCCGAATCAGCGCCGAACCGAAAATCAGCACAATTTCCCACCAAAACAGAAATACAATGCTTTGCAGATTCCAGTGCAGCACCAGAATGCCGTACAGGGTAATGGCCAGTGAAATGAAAGGTTGCCACCAGGGTTTGGGGTGACGCAGCAAAGGTGTATCCAGTAAGGCTGACATAGAGCAGGTGTTATATTCGTGTATTCGTGACAAATGTCACACTTTAAAGGTGTCAAAACGCACTACTTTTGCTAAAATCCGCCTGAAAAAGCGGAGGGAACAATCATGCCAATTCAACGTCGAAAATTTCTTCAAAGCACTTTGCTGGCCGGCCTTGCTACCGGATTATCACCTGTTCAGGCCATTTCAGGGCCATTGAATACTGACATTTCTCCTGAAGCGCAGGCCGAAGACGGCGGTGCGGCCCCGGCACTTTCCGGTACGTTGACCCTGCTGCAAACGACCGATGTGCATTGCCAGATTCATCCGCACGATGAATTGTTTTGGGAAAACAACCGCGCCGTATTTCGCAAAACCGCCGGTTACGCGCATCTGGCTACCCTGTTCGATCAGGTTCGAAAGAAAAATCCGAACACATTTATCGTTGACACAGGCGATCTGTTTCAGGGGAGCGAACTTTCCGTTAAAACGCAGGGTCAAGCCATTGCGCCCATCCTGAATGCGCTGGGCTATGATCTATACCTGCCCGGCAACTGGGAGGTAGTGTATTACAAAAAAGCCATGCAAACGCTGCTCGGTGGACTGGAAGCACCCAAGGTCTGCGCCAATATGTACCACGACGCCGGCGAAGGCAAAAAAGGCGAACTGGTCTTTCCGGCGTACTACACCTGGTCGCGTCTCGGCGTGAAAATCGGTTTCCTCGGCTACACTGATCCGCTGGTGCCTTTGCGCCAGTCGCCCAATTATTCGAAAGGAATTATCTACACCAAGCCCGAAGAAAACCTGAAATACTACGTGTCCGTTTTGCGCGAGCAGGAACAATGCGACATGGTGATCATCCTGGCGCACCTCGGATTGTCACAGCAAATCGCCCTGGCTAACATGCCCGATTGCGCAGGTGTGGATTACATTTTCGGTGGCGACACCCACGAGCGCGTGCGCGAGCCGATTCAATGTCAATTTTCAAAAGTGATCGAACCGGGCGCTTTTGGCTCGTTCGTCGGCCGCCTGGATGTGGAGGTGAAAGATGGCAAAATCACGGGCCATCGCTACGAGTTGATGGAAGTTGATGCTAAAAAATACAAGCCTAAAAAGTCAATCGCGCAGTTGGTTGCCCAACAGGAAGCGCCTTTCAAGGCCGATATTGAAAAGGTGATTGGTTACTCGACCATTCCGCTGTATCGCTATTTTGTGGTGGAAAACACGATAGATACCTTGATTCTTGATGCGCTGGACTGGACTGTTAACACAGACATCGTGCTGTCAAACGGATTCCGCTTCTGTCCGCCGCGCAGTACCCCCGACGCAACGGGAAATATTCCGATTACAGAAGGTTTCTTGTTTGATATGCTGCCCGTTGATTCAACCGTGCGGACGGCCAAAGCCACGGGTAAACAAATCAGGGAGTGGCTGGAAAAGGAACTAAACAACGTTTTTGCCAAGGATGCCGCCAAGCGTTTTGGTGGTTGGGTGGTTAAATTCAAGGGCATGGAAGTTGAGTTTTTAGCCTTCGGCGAACAAGGCAAACGTGTGCAAAAAGTTACGGTTGGCGGTCAGCCCCTTGACCCTGAAAAACTTTATTCACTGGCTGCCTGTGAAAGAGACGGCGATCCGCCGAATATGCTTTGTCGGATACCGAATGTCATTGAGCCTGAAAATCAGCCTCATACCCTGCACTCACTCATGCGCAATTACCTGAAACAACATTCACCTGTTACACCCCGACCCACAGGGCGAGCCAAAGCGCTCGACGCACCGGATACTTTGCTCTCGCAGGTGAGCGGCGTGAAATATGAGTTCAAGTAAATGTAGTGATTCCCGAATCGAAGTGGTTTTGAATGCTTTTCAGGATTTAAAATGTAATTCATTCAAAACCACTAGGTGTAGATATTCCATGCTCAATGCTGATAATAGTTGATCTATCCTCTTCAAACTCGTCAACCTTTATCAAAAACTTACCGATGCGAAGTGATCATTTTTAACTCAATGACTTGGTGATGAAAAAATTAATGTTCTCGATCGCATTGTTACTACTTTTTACAGCAGTAAAAACTATCGCTCAGGAGGCCCCGTTCAACCTGGCCCTTGAGCCGATTAATATTTCAAATCTCGGTGGTTTACAGTCGTACGCCTTTGGCGAACACAACGGGAAATGGCTTATCATCGGTGGCCGTCTCGACGGATTGCACCGACGCCAGCCATTTGCTACCTTCGATGTGGCAGGACACAATACACGTCTGATAGTTGTCGATCCCGTCGCGAATCAAAGTTGGTCGGCCAGTACGACATCATTGCCGGCGGCCTTGAAAGAGCAGTTGAGTTCGACCAATATGGCGTTTTTTCAGGAAGGAGATCGCCTGTATATGGCTGGCGGGTACGGTTTTAGCGCCACACTCAACGATCATACGACCTACAGCGGGCTGATCGCTATGGATGTGCCACAGTTAATTGCTGCCATTCAGAACAACCAGCCAATACAGCCATTTATTCGCCATATTCAAGACCCTGGTTTTACAGTGACTGGCGGCAGGCTCGGCAAATTGTATGATACCTGGTACCTCGTCGGCGGGCAAAATTTTCAGGGTGTTTATAATCCGATGGGGCCAACCCACGGGCCGGGTTTTTTTCAGGAATACACCAACTCCGTGCGCCGTTTTCAGATCAACGACAACGGAACGACGCTTGCCGTTCAACACCGCAGTCCCTGGGTAGATACCGCCTTGTTGCACCGCCGCGATTTTAATGTCGTTCCCCAGATTTTACCCAACGGCCAGGAAGCGCTCACGGCTTTTTCGGGCGTATTTCAGTCGGCGGTTGATTTGCCTTTCCTGAATTGCGTAAACATTGACAGCAGTGGTTACACCGAACAGCCGGATTTTCAACAGTATTACAACCATTATCACGCAGCAACGCTGCCCCTTTACGATGCGCTGACCCATGAAATGCACAGTGTGTTCTTTGGCGGCATCGCGCAGTTTTACGACAACAATGGCGTGCTCGTGCAGGATAATAATGTGCCTTTTGTCAAAACCGTAGCCCGCGTAACACGTACGGCAGACGGGAAAATGACGGAGTATAAAATGCCGATTAACATGCCCGACTATCTGGGCGCCAGTGCGGAGTTTATCCCTGCCGCCAATGTGCCGCATTACGATAATGGTGTATTAAAATTTGAAGCGCTTGTGGACAGCAGTATTATCGGGTATGTCTCTGGCGGTAGTCGCAGCACGGCAGCCAACATATTTTGGGTAAATGACGGTACGCAAAGTGTTGCCTCTTCGGTGATTTATGCCGTCCGATTGTTAAAAACAGGCTCCAGCGGCGTGCACCAGGTAAATGCGCAAAGCAATAGTTTCCTGAAATTTCAGGTGTTGCCCAATCCCAATAGAGGGCGTTTTGAAGCGCGCTGGTTCATGAAAAAAAGTGCGCCTGTTGCGCTGACCATTCGCGACCTGGATGGTAAAATCATAGAGGAGGTCAGGCTGGCCCAAGTGTCCGCGGGCGAACAATCGCAATGGTTCAACAGCATAGCCACGACCCGAAGCGGCGTGTATTTGTTTGTACTTGAAACGCCATTTGAAAAAACAACTTTGAAAGTGGTGGTTGATCCGTAGCACGGATTGGATCGTTTGAATGAAACGTTTTTGTGTGTCTCGAAAATCCATCCTGAAAATCCCGAATCATGATCTATGTTTGTCTGGCTGAGGAATGTGCTTCAGATAAACGATTGCCTGATGGACGAACAATATTATCTCTTTTTTGCGCTGGCGTTACTGGCTGAAGTGATTGGTACGATAAGTGGCTTTGGCTCTTCGATTTTGTTTGTACCGCTGGCGGCGATGTTCTTTGATTTTAAAACGGTATTGGGTGTGACGGCGGTGTTTCACGTGTTTAGCAACCTGTCTAAAATTGCCCTTTTTCGCAAGGGTATTGACCGAAATATCGCCATAAAACTGGGCATTCCGGCAGTCATTTTCGTGATACTGGGCGCTTTACTGACCAGCTATATTCCTGAAAAAGAAATCAAACTGGCGATGAACGTCATTCTGGTTTTGCTGGCGCTTTTTCTGTTGTTCAACAACAACCGTAAAATGCAGCAAACAGATGCCAACCTGATCTCCAGTGGCGTGGCTTCGGGTTTTCTGGCCGGATTGGTTGGTACGGGTGGCGCTATTCGCGGCCTGGCACTGATGGCGTTCAGTTTGCAGAAAGATGTATTTATTGCCACCTCTGCACTCATTGATTTGGGTGTGGATTTCAGTCGAAGTGTGGTGTATATCGCCAACGGCTATTTCCATCAGGAACACTTCATCTTGATACCGTTTTTAATTGGCATAAGCCTTTTGGGCACCTGGCTGGGCAAGCAAATTCTGACTTACACCAGCGAGCAGTGGTTCAGATATATCGTACTGGGAATCATCGTCATGACAGCCGTAATTCAGATGGTGAGCGGATGATGGGTGTTTGCCTGGTGTCTCTAACCATACAGCACCTTGTCGCCCTAAACCTCAGTGAAGTGTCTGCAACCTGCGAAGTGGAAATGTTCACAACTGTTTGGCCAGATCCTTCACTGGCGTTCAGGATGACAGTTTTGGGTTTAATTAACCGAATAACCAATTCAACAAATACACAAAAAAATGACCTACTGGGATACATTTATCAATGGTTTTCAAGGGTATGCTACCTACTTTGCCCATGAGGTGATGAACCCGGGCTGGAACAACTATTTTTATTGGTTAATTGCCATTTCTGCGCTGGTTTATGTACTCGAACTAATGTTTCCGTGGCGTAAAAATCAGCCGGCTATCCGTGAAGATTTTTGGCTGGATACCTTTTATATGTTCTTCAATTTCTTCCTGTTTGGCCTCGTGGGTTATGCGGCGGTGTCCGATGTTGTGGTGCGCGCATTCAATGATTTTCTGGCCAATACTTTTGGTATTCGCAACCTGGTGGCGATTAATGTGGCGGCCATGCCGCATTGGGCGCAGTTACTGATCCTGTTTTTAGTGCGCGATTTTGTTCAATGGAATACCCACCGACTGCTACACCGCGTGCCGTTTCTGTGGGAGGTACATAAAGTGCACCACTCGGTTCGGCAGATGGGCTATGCTGCGCACCTGCGCTACCACTTCGGCGAAACCATCGTGTACAGAAGCATCGAATATTTGCCGCTGGCCATGATCGGCTTTGGTATTCAGGATTTTATTCTGGTTCACTTGTTTACCATCGTGATCGGTCACCTCAACCACGCCAACATCAATGTGCCGATGGGGCCGCTCCGGTACATCCTGAACAGTCCGCAAATGCACATCTGGCACCACTCGAAGGAGTTGCCCAAGGATAGTTACGGGGTAAATTATGGCATCAGTCTTTCCATTTGGGATTATCTGTTTGGCACGGTCTGGATGCCCCGCGACGGCCGCGACATCGAACTCGGTTTTGATGAAGTAGATCGCTACCCGCACGGCTTTTTCAGTCAGATGTTTCAACCGTTTAAGCGTAACAAATAGGATCAGGATTTTCTGGATTTTAGGATGAGCAGGATTTTTATTTTCGGCGAAGCCGAAACTTTAATCCCGTAAATCCTAAAATCCAGAAAATCCTGATCCGCGCAGCACTTTCGGCGAAGCCGAGACATGAATCCTGCTCATCCTAAAATCCTGAAAATCCTGATCCTGATCTGCTGACCACATAATATCAAAAATGTACTTCTGGAACGATACCAAGCTCATCATCATCGCCTGCCTGACTTTGGGGCTTGCGCCTTTTTTGCCCGAACCTCATTTGCTCGGCAAACTCCGTTGGGTGGCAGGCGGCGCTATCGGTATGCAACCGCTGGACTGGTTTGATCTTTTCTGGCACGGAGCGCCCTGGCTGCTGCTGATTCGACTGGGTATCCTGCGTTTGTTGAACAATCAACCACGAGCGTGACTTTTGTCCGCTTTTTGGCCCTTATCACGACTGTATCTTTGCCCCGCGTTATCCGCTTTTATACACTTCAAATTTGGAAGTTGCTGGATGCGCTTCAATTTTTAAAAAACTCAAGCAATGACTTTTTCAGAATTAATTAATCGCGACGAGCCTGTATTGGTTGACTTTTTTGCTGAATGGTGCGGCCCTTGCAAGGTTATGAAGCCTATTTTGAATAGCGTAAAAGACGAAATGGGCGAAGGCGTTCATATTTTCAAAATAGATGTGGATAAAAACGAAGCCATTTCGGCACAGTTTGGCATTCGTTCTATTCCAACCCTCATTTTGTTCAAAAAAGGCGAGCCTGTCTGGCGACAGTCAGGTGTCGTTTCGGCCGTTGAAATTCAAAAAGTGATTGCGCAAAACGCGTAAGCACACGGCCGATAATCCTGCTAATCCTTAAATCCAGAAAATCCTGATCAAAATCCTGGTCAAAATCCTGATCTATGACACATACTTTTGAAGTCGAAAATATCAAGTGCGGCGGCTGTATGAGCAGCATTCGCAAGGGATTGGAACAAATGCCTGGCGTTTTGTCTGCCCGTCCCGATAACACCAACGGCACCGTTGAGGTGGATTTTGAGGAATCCGTCATGGATGAAAAGACCATTGCCGATAAACTGGCTGATATGGGTTATCCGTTATCCGGAGAAAATACGTTGGGCCGTAAAGCGAAATCGTATGTTAGCTGTATGGTTGGTCGGTTGTCATGACCGTGAATACGCCGGTACGCACCCCCGCAGAGCCAAGGCGCGCCTTGTCTCACGTCACGAATAGGCGTTTAACCAACAACATAACCCCGTTTTATCGTTTAACGTAGAGACAAGGCACGCCTTGTCTCACGTCATGTATAGGCGTTTAACCAACAACATAACCCCGTTTTATCGTTTAACGCAGAGACAAGGCACGCCTTGTCTCACGTCATGTGCCGAACAACATACCCCCGTTTTATCGTTTAACGTAGACAAGGCGCGCCTTGTCTCTAGCTGCATTTTACATGAAATATTTCTTCTTCTGGGCTGTCATGCTACTGACCATGTTTGCCTCTGCACAGGACACCAATCCGGTCGTAACAACCAAAAAACTAAAGGTGGTATTTCACCTGACCACCAACGATACGCTGGCCCAAAAAGCCCTGGCAAAACAATGCCATAACTTCCTGGCGGCTGCACCCAACTCGAAAATTGAGGTGGTGTGCCACAACAACGGCATTTCTTTTCTGCAAAAAAGCGCCACCAAACAAGGCGATAAAATCAAGGAACTGGCTGCTAAGGGCGTTGATTTTGTCGCCTGCGAAAATACCATGCGCGAGCGAAAAATTAAACGTGAAGACCTCGTCGCAGAATGTCGGCTGGTGCCCGCAGGCGTCGTGGAAGTCGTCATGAAACAGGATAAAGGCTGGTCTTATATAAAGGCGGGCTTCTGATCGGAGGTTTGTGATAACGCAATAAAAATGGCCTGTGCAATTGATTTTGCACAGGCCATTCTCGTGAACAATTGAAAAGTTCTTACTCCACTTATAATTGATCCAGCCGCTGCAAAAGCCCGTCCCGGAACCCTTTACTGAGTGGCACTGATTTGTCTTTTAGCAGTACGGTCATGTTTTGCAAATCAACGCTTTGCAAACAACTGAGTTGTATCACGTAACTGCGGTGAGTTCGGACAAATTGCCCTTCCGGCAACCTGGATTCCAGATCGCCCAGTGGAATTCGGATAGCAAATTTTTTGTGACTACTGGTGTGTACCATTGAATAATGGCCATCTGATTCCAGATATAGAATGTCGGCAAAACTGACTTTTTCAAGTTTTTCACGCACTTTCACAAAGAAGCAATCGGTCAACAACAATCCCTTGTGCTCAAGGTCATCGGCGGACTGGCCGGAAGATTTACCCAGGCCTTCCACCGCCAGTTCAATGGCGCGTTGGAGTTGAAGCATATCAAAAGGTTTTAGAATGAAGGCTATGGGTTTAATCTGCCTGGCGCGTTCAAACGTTTCATCATCGCGCATTGAAGTCACAAACACAATCGGAACAGGTCGAATTCGCGAAATTTTTTCAGCGAGTTGAATACCGTCTATTTCACCCCTTAAGTGAATGTCCATCAAGAGCAGATCCGGTTGCAAACTGCTGAAACAACTCAAGG
>JADZBJ010000178.1 GCA_020852155.1 Saprospiraceae bacterium
AACGCGCAGGCTAACCAGATGGCCGAGCGTTTATTCATCGTGAAAGCCACCACAAAACCCAGTAAACCAAGCGGATACAGCAACGTCATTTCATAGCGTAAAACACCATTGTAAATCCCGAATGATTCCCAGGGACGTTTGGCCCATAATTCACTCAGGTGTTGGGTGTTGGGCAAAACCCAGTCAATCTGTTGGGCTGACAGCAATGTGGAAAGCGGTGCGCGCAGCAGGTTGTTCAAACCCGGAATCAGCATGATGGCCAATACCGGAATAGCCAGGCAGGCAACGATGAAGTATTTATTTTTAAAGCGATCTTCCGTTGCGTTGATGATCTTTCCTGCGGCGATGACGATGCTGTAAACGCCAACCATAAAGGCAAAAAATACCGTGAGTTGATGCGACAGCAAACTGGCCAGTAATGCCAGCGCAACCCATACGTAATCAAGGTAGTTTTTATGGCTATTGTCGTTTTTACGCGATTCAAAGACCTTGAGAAATAACCAGGAAAATAACAAAAAGAAGAATGCGAAAATGGCGTAGTTCCTCGAAATACGCGACCAGAAAATCAGGTAAAGCGAGATCGTCGCACCGCCGGCTGCCAGCAAACCAACATGCCGGCCAAACAATTGCCAGCCGATACGATACAACAACCAGATCGTGCCAACGCCAAACAGCACACTGGGTATGCGCGCAATCCAGCTGCCGGCGCCGAATATTTTAAACAGCGGCACTTGAAGTATCGTGAGCAGGATGCCGTTGTTATCGTCGGTCAATAGTGGGCCAGTACCTTCAGCCACGCCCTTGGCGCGTAATACGTGCACAAATTCATCAATCCAGAGCGACAAGGCGTCCAGTTGAACGACACGCAGGATGAGGCCTAAAGCCAGCAAGCCCCACAGTACAGGCATGGCATATTGATTGGCCAAAGCCGTCCAGTCAGGTGGGGGAGCGACAACCGCAGGTTTTACGGTTTGCGTTGGCCTGGGTTTATTTCCGGCAGCATTTTTTGCCATAGACTGAGGAGCGGATGAGTGGTGAGTTGGTTATTTCCGTGCGTAATTTGGTGTGCGCGAAAGTATGACGTTTGGAGGCGTTTTAAAATAAAAAATGCTTGTTGAGGCGCAGTGAGGCCCCAACAAGCATTTAAATCTAACCAAATCCCCAAATCCCCAAATAACCAAATAACCAAATAACCAAATAACCAAATAACCAAATAACCAATTACTCATTCATATCCATCGTATGATAGACGTTGAGCACGTCATCATCTTCTTCGAGGCGGTCAATGAGTTTAATCATCTGTTCGACTTCGGTTTCGCCGAGTGGTTTGGTCTGGTTGGGCAGGTATTCGAGGCCGGCGCTGCTGGCTTCGATGTTGCGATCTTCGAGTGCTTTTTGAAGGTTGCCGAATTCGGTGAAGTTGCAATACAGCACCATTTCGTCTTCTTCTTTTTTGATTTCTTCCAGGCCTGCATCAATCAGTTCGAGCTCCAGGTCGTCCCAGTTATGGCCTTCGGCTTTGACTTTGAATATGCCTTTGCGGTCGAACAGGAAAGCGACACTGCCTGAAGTGCCCAGCGCTCCGCCGCAGCGGTCGAAGTACATACGCACATTGGCGACGGTACGCGTAGGGTTGTCGGTAGCGGTTTCGACCAGGACTGCTACGCCATGTGGGCCTTTGCCTTCATAGAGTACTTCCTGGTAGTTTTCGGCTTCCTTGCCGCTGGCTTTCTTGATAGCGCTTTCGACATTGGCCTTTGGCATATTGGCTGCTTTGGCGTTTTGAATAGCCAGGCGCAGGCGTGAGTTGTACTCTGGTGATGGTCCGCCGGATTTCACCGCCAGTGCGATTTCGCGACCGATACGGGTGAAGGTTTTGGCCATGCCGGCCCAGCGTTTCATTTTACGTTCTTTTCTGAATTCAAACGCGCGTCCCATTGTTTGCGAATAGTTGAATTAATGTAATATGAAGGTTGAAATACGATTGGAAAGAGTTGGGAAACTGGCAAAACCGGCCCCAACTCTTTCCAATGGCTTAGATTTTCTCCAAAAGATGACCCATGAGGTCCTTTTTGGCGCGCAAATATCGTTCGCTTTCGTCAGTTGCAGGTATTTCAATCGGAATTCGATTGACAACTTTTATTGGCGAACGTTTTAACGCTTCTACTTTATCGGGGTTATTGGTAATCAACTCGACTGCCGAAATACCCAAATCCTGTAAAATAAAGATGGCGCAGTCATACTGTCGAGCATCGGCATCAAAACCCAGATGCGTGTTGGCTTGTATTGTATCCAGTCCGAGGTCTTGCAGTTGGTAGGCTTTGAGTTTGTTAATCAAGCCAATGCCACGACCTTCCTGCCGCAGATAAATGACAACTCCACCGCGTTGACTCACAATATGCAGTGATTGTTCGAGTTGTTCGCCACAATCACAGCGGCGTGACGCGAACACATCACCCGTAAAACATTCCGAATGAATCCTGACAGCAACAGGCTGTGCAGGGTCAAAATGTTCACTCACCAACGCGATATGAGGCATTCGCTCGGTGGCCGATTCAGCATAAGCCAACATCCTGAAATGCCCGTAAGGGGTCGGAACAGGCGCTTCAGCCTGTCGTTTTATTGCAGGGCGCTTTTTATCTGCTGAATGGGGATTCGATGTCATTATACCGTCGTTATTAATTTAACAAAATCACTTGCGTGGCGATCGGTTCGTTTCGTTCATTACGGCCCATTGTAAACTCAACAGCATCGCCTTCGCGGAGTTCTGTGAAATCTACATCGCCCAATGATGAGTAGTGGAAAAACAGGTTGTTGGTTTTCGGAAAATCAATAAATCCGTAACCATTTTTCAAACTGTGAATCGTACTTCGCAAAACAGTGCCTTCGGCCAATTGTTCGTCAGAGATTTCGCCTTCAAAGCCCGTTCCTTGTGGAATGCGTTTGCGTTCGACAAACAAACGATCGGCACGGAAAAAAGCCTTTTGGTCGTTGTCTTCCACAAATTCATGCATGGGGACAGGATAAGTAACTTCCTCCAACAGATATTGTGATGTCACCGTGCTTCGGCGGCGACCCTCTTCGTCCATAAAGTCATAATCCCAGCACAGCAGCATAACCCGTACGCCGAGCGTATGCAGTTTGCGTACCAGGGGCACAAAATCACTGTCAGATGCGATCAATACCACTACGTCGAACTGCTTGTGCAAGGCCAATTCATAAGCCTCCAAAGCCATCCAGACGTCAATGCCTCGTTCCTGACGATAGCCTTGTACAGTACGAACCGGCAGGTAGTGCGTTGTAACGCCCTCCAGCATCAGAATGTCGTCGAAAAGGCGATCGTAGTACAGGCGATTTCCTTCTGCGCTGGCTTCCTGAGCGGTCAGACGGCCCCGGAAATAATGCGCATCCACAATCGGACAAAGAGCTGTGCCTTTGTCTTCTTCTTCGGCTACTTTATGTCTGATGAAATCATGAAGACCGGCAACGCTAAGGCGGCTACGGCGTTCATGGTGATAGGCGTAATAGTTACTGACGTGAAGGAAATAGTTACCGTCGTAGAAGACCCCGATGCGGGTCATTTTGGTGTTGGATAATTTCATGTAAGGGCACGGATCTTTTTCCGCGATTTTTAAATTTTTGTAAAAAAAACAGACAGATTGTTAGCCTAAAGTCATTGGGAAGACACAGGAATTCATTGCGAATATTTACTGTGTCAGGAAGTGAATGTGTTTTATATTTCTTTAATCTATTAGTATTTGTTGTTTTTGGGGATTGGTTATTTGTTGAGTTGGTTATTCGGTTATTGGGTTATTTGCTTATTTCAACTTTCAACAACCTTCAACTTTCAACAACTTCAACTTTCAACAACTTCAATCCTTCGATTCTCTTCGGCGAATTTCATCGCGAATTCGGGCGGCCATTTCGTAGTCCTCATTTTCAAGCACTTCCTGAAGGCGTTCGTTGAGGGCATCAAGCGGATAGGTTTCCAGATCGTCGTTGTCAAAGTTGGTTACCACCTGCGTTGCACGGAGTGTGCCGTCTTCCTGTTCTTCCAGGATGACGCCGGCGGCTTCCAGAATAAAATCGTAGGTAAAAATCGGGCATTCAAAACGTACTGCCATCGCGATGGCGTCGGATGTACGCGAATCAATTTCAAACAGTTCTCCGGCGCGCATACACACTAAACGGGCGTAAAAAATCCCGTCCAGTAAATTATTGATAATCACTTCTTTAAGTTGAATATCAAAGGTGTCTAACGCATTTTTGAACAAGTCGTGCGTCAGTGGGCGATTGGGCACCATTCGTTCGAGTGCGACAGCAATGGCTTGTGCTTCGAAACTTCCGATGACGATCGGCAATCGGCGCTTTCCTCTTTTTTCCCCCAGCACTACAGCGTAGTTGTGCGACTGGGTCATGCTGTGTGAAAGCGCTACGATGTCTAATTCTATGCGTTTCATTTATTGATTTGCCTTGAATTTTTTAAAGGCGTCTGTCAGGCGTGGCACGATTTCAAAGAGATCGCCAACTACGCCATAGTCAGCCGCTTTGAAGAAGGGTGCTTCGCTGTCTTTATTAATCACGACGATTACTTTGGAGTTGTTCACACCGGCCAGGTGTTGAATTGCGCCGCTGATACCAATGGCGATATACAAATTAGGCCTGATGGCAATACCTGTTTGTCCAACGTGTTCGTGGTGCGGCCTCCAGTGACTGTCGGCAACCGGACGCGAACAGGCTGTCGTGGCATTCAGGGTTTTCGCGAGGTCTTCTACGATGCCCCAGTTTTCAGGGCCTTTCATACCTCGACCGGCAGAAACGACAATTTCCGCTTCGGGCAGGGGTACTGTGCCTTCCTGCGTTTTAACGGATTTGACACGAATGCGACCTTTGGCGGCGCTCGTGGTAATGTTTTCTACATGGGCAGGCTGGCCTGATACTTCAGGTTTCACAGCATTACCCATCAAAGATACAACTTTAATTGGGCTGGTTATTGCATATTCTGCAATGGCTTTTCCTGAAAAAACGCCCTTGGTAACCGTAAATGCGCCCCCGGAGATGGTGGGCAGTGCATTGGCGCCCGAAACCAGACCTGCATCAAGGCGAATAGCCACGCGTCCGCTGATGGACTTTCCGGTGCTGCTGTGGCTCAGGATAATAACCGTAGCGCCGCGGCTTTTGGCCACATCGGCGATGGCTGCAGCCTGTTCCTGGCTGTCAAAATCGTTGTATGCCGTGTCGGCAATATTCAGGACTTTGGAAGCGCCGTACTTGCCTAACTGGGCTGCATCCTGTACGGTGCCCAGGGTGAGTACTTCGCAGGCAACGCCCATCATATCGGCTACCTTTTTACCGTATGTAACGGCTTCAAAAGCAGATTTTTTGAATTGACCGCGCGGAGATTCCGCAAAAACCAAAACCATATAATAGATTTATTGATTGTTCAAACTGATAACCGGGATCGTATTATATCGTATAATTCCCGGAATTTAATTATGTGATTTTCAAAGACTTATGATCTGCTTTGACAATCAGGCAATATCAAATAATCTTTGCCTCTTCATGCAGCAGGCGCACCAGTTCGTCCATGTTATCAGGAGATACCAGTTTTACGCCGGCCTTGGCAGGAGGCAGTGTGAATTTGGTTGCTTTGACCGGCTCGTCATAGGCAACCGGCGGCACAACTGACAGTGGCTTGGAGCGCGATGTCATGATGCCTTTCATATTTGGAATGCGTTGTTCAGCCATACCTTTTGCTGCGCTGATGACGCAAGGCAGGTCAACTTCGAGCGTTTCGATACCGCCTTCGATTTCGCGTTCCAGCATGGCAACGCTGCCATTCAGGTCAAGTTTGGAAGCATACGAAACATAAGGCAGATCGAGGTATTCTGCGACCATAGCGCCTACTTCCGAGCCATTGTAGTCAATGGTTTCCTTACCGAAGAAAATAATATCGTAACCTTGTGAACGCGCGTATTCTGCGATTTGACGGGCAGTGTAGGCGGCGCTTTTCGGGTCGGCATCAATGCGAACAGCATCGTCAGCACCGATAGCCAGCGCTTTGCGAATAACCGTTTCGTTGGTCGCCGGGCCGACATTAAGCGCTGTGACCTTACCGCCGGTGGCTTCGCTCAATTCGCAGGCGCGAACCAGTGCATACCACTCGTCGTAGGGGTTCATGATAAACTGAACGCCTGCTGCGTTAAAATCCGTACCGTCGTTGTTGAAGGAAACTTTAGCGGTGGTGTCAGGTGTCTGACTTATGCAAACTAATAGCTTCATTTTGAATAACTTAGATGAAAATACATCAGTTTTTTAAGGGCATTTTTTATCCTTGAATAAATGTGTAAAAACAAGGATTAATTTTGCGGAGCGCAAAGGTAGGTAAAGTTGAATAAAACCAGCCTTGATTATATTGAAATAACGTAACTGTTTAGGTCAGCGGTTTTTGACCAAAATGGGAGCGGACTTAAACAGTTACAAAATAACAATCCCAATCGGTATTCGTTCACGAACAAGATGAATAGACTCGAACAATTATTAAACATGCACCAGGCTAATCCGACAGATGCTTTCCTGACCTTTGCCCTGGCCAAAGAATATGAAGGTATGGGCCAGGACAATCAGGCGCTGGAGTTCTATGTAAATCTTCGACAGACGCAGCCTGAATATGTCGGCTTGTATTACCATTTGGGTAAACTTTACGAGCGCATGGGCAATGCCGAACAGGCCAATGAAGTTTATACCGCCGGTATTGATATGTGTAAAAAAGTCGGCGACCGGCACGCCATGAACGAACTGATGGGCGCATTGGATGAACTCTAAAACTGGCATCACTTTTGCCATTGAACACAGGCTGTGAAGCCAAAAACAGACAAACACAGGCCAAACGGCATTTGCTTTAATCTCACGAATATTGCTGCACTCAAAGTGCTTTTAATCAACATCCCGACACCGATGGCTTCAGTACGCATGACGCTACTGTTGCTTTTATATATAGGTGTGAGCGCGCCCGCTCCTCTTGTGGCGCAATGTGCACTTTCCTGTAATACAGATCTAAATGTGTCGCTCGATCCGAACGGTCAGGTGTTGATTACCTCGCTGATGATGGCGCCTGCTGCCTCAACCACCTGCCCCGGCGCACTGCAAGTTAACCTTTATAATGCTTTCGGGCAACCTTTGCCCAACCCGTTGACCTGCGCCCAGGAAGGCCTGACGGTTACGGCCGTGGTACGACATATCGGCACCGGCAACTCATGCAGCGGTACAATAACCATTCAGGACTGGCTGCCGCCTCAGTTGTCTTGCCCCGACAAGTTTATATTCTGTACACAAGACACAGACCCTTACACGGTGGGCATGCCGGATATGACCGACAACTGTACCGCATCGGGTAGTTTGACCACGGCTTATTCAGATAATACCACGACGCTGGGTTGCGGTTCATATCAAAATGGCATTCCGGTACTCAAACGCATAGACCGCACCTGGCTGGTCACTGACCTGTCCGGCAATCAAAACGATTGTGTTCAAAAGATATGGATTAAACATATCGGACTGCAGGATGTCTCCTTTCCGCAAAACCTGGACAATATTGCCAAACCTTCGCTGCGTTGCGGACAAGACGCGGGTAATCTTTCTTTGACTGGACAACCCACCGTTGAAGGCGTACCTGTTGATAATTCTCCGTTTTGCGAACTGGCCATTGCTTACAGCGATCAGATATTGCCGGTTTGTCCGCCAGCCGGATACGTGGTGCTGCGCCAGTGGACTGCCGTTGATTTTTGCACAGGCAGTTCAACCAATAAAACACAAATCATTAAAGTTGAAGATAAAACGCCACCCAAACTGACTGTTCCGGCAGATATGACCGTTGGAACGGATGGATTTGATTGCACTGGAACAGTTGCATTGCAAGCGCCAGTCGCTACGGACTCATGTTCGAGCGTTACGACTACGGCCACCTGGGATTTTGGTAATGGTTTTGGGCCTTTTTATCAGGTTCCTATTGGCGACCATATCGTTACCTACAAAGCGACGGATGCTTGCAGCAACACATCAACCAAAACCATGCGTGTTTCGGTGCGCGACCAGACAGCGCCACAAGCCGTTTGCAGTGGTAATTTACAGGTGTCCTTGTCGGCTAACGGCCTGGGTTATATCAATGCCCAAACCATTAATGCCAGCAGTTTTGATAATTGCGGGCCTGTTTTTCTGAATATCAGCAGAGATGGCGTTCAATATGGACCACAGGTTCAAATCTCCTGTGCGGATCAATCTGCTCCATTGACCCTCTATTTGCGGGTAACGGACACCGAAGGGCTTGAAAATTTTTGCCAGAGCACCGTCACGGTTCAGGATTTAATCAAACCTGTTCTGACTTGTCCGCCAGCCATTACCCTGACCTGCCTTCAGGATCATGAAAACCTCGCCTTGACCGGACAGGCTTCTGCAACTGACAACTGTTCGTTACAGCAATTGACATTTTCAGAAATAGTCAACCTCAATGGTTGTCAAATCGGTACCGTTCAACGTACCTGGTTAGCCACCGATGCTGTGGGCAATACCAAAAGTTGCATCCAGCAAATTGCCAAAACCGGACTACCGCCTTATACGGTTACTTTTCCGGCTGATAAAGTGGTTTCGAATTGCGTCAGCAGCGCTTCATTAGCGCCGATATCTACCGGAGAGCCCGTCATTACCGGCCAATGGTGTTTCCCGCCGAACATTACTTATCAGGATGAGCTGGTCAGCAACAACGTTCCGCAGCCTGTTTGTTTTCGAATCCTGCGCCACTGGCGTGTGATTGATTTTTGTACGTATGACCCGAATGGCGGCAGCGCCGGACTCTGGGAGCAAACGCAAATTATAGATGTGCGCGATCAGCAGGCGCCGGTCTTGCAACTTCCGCCATCGGTTCAGGTGGCGGCGGGCAATGGATGTTCGGCGCAGGTCAATATGGCCGATGCCTTTGCCGACGATTGCAGTACGGTTTTGATTTCAAACAACAGCCCGTATGCAAACAGTTCGGGCATAAACGCTTCCGGTAATTATCCGCTGGGACATCATAATGTAGTATTTACAGCCACAGATAATTGCGGTAATTTCACACAGCAAACATTGACCATTGATGTGCTGGACCAAACTCCGCCAACCGTCGCTTGTCCGCAGGGCGTCGTGATACCACTGGGGCTGACGGGTGTTTCGACCATCAATCCGCCGCAATTTGTCAGCAGTTACGCAGACAATTGTTCGCTGGCGGCTGAAATTGTATTGCAGGCGCAACCGGATACGCTGACTTGCCTTCATGTTGGCCCACAGGTTATCCTGTTCACCGCACAGGATGCTGCGGGCAATACATCAACCTGCCAGAGCACAGTAGTGGTGGAAGACGCGCTGAATGTATGCGGCGGCACATCTGCGTTTTATGAGATCAGTGGGTCGGTGAAAATGGCTAATAACTTGCCTGCGCCCAACGTGCTGATTTTTCTGACTGCACCGAATTTCAGGGATTCTGTATTGACCGACACAACGGGTTATTATGTTTTTGAGCAAGGGCCCGCCGGGGCGGATTATACCATTCAGCCGTTTTATAACAATAACTGGCTCAATGGATTAAGTACATTCGATCTGGTGTTGATCAGCAAACATATCCTGAATCTGGAGCCGCTGGACTCGCCCTGGAAAATCATGGCTGCCGATGCCAATCGCTCAGGTTCGGTGACGACTTTCGACATTGTTCAATTCCGAAAAGTGCTGCTGGGCATTTTTGATGCCGTTCCGGGTAATCAGTCCTGGCGTTTTGTGCCGGAAAGTTATGTCTTCCCGTTTCCCTCCAATCCTTTTGCCGAAGCGGTACCGGACAAAATCCTGATTCAGGCATTATCCGAAACACAAACCGGGCAGAATTTCATCGGGTTAAAAATCGGCGATGTTAATCAGTCGGTTAATCCGACGCAGAATTAGCCAATAAAAATTACATCGCCTTGCCCTTATCTTGCCCGGCAAACCAATTGCCAATGCGAAAGGGTATTTACCAGATATACGATTATTTTGCCAGGGCACTTGGCGCTCGACCGGGACTCATGCTTTTTCTGCTGATGGTCTGGGGCATCGCTTATCTGTTTGGCACTTACCGGATGCTCTTATACTCCAGCGGTATACACCTTTATGGCTGGGATGCTTTTCAAGCCACCCTGTTTATGAGTTGCATTGTCTTGTTGCTGCTGGGCATTTTATGCTGGCGAATTTTTACTGCCCAAGCTGCCGTTGACAAAGCCGTGCTTTCCGATTTCAAAAACGCAGTCGGGCGTTTGCCTAATGAAATGGAAAGTCGGATACTTCAAAAACAACGGATGCCGACTTCCTTTCTTGCGCGATTGCTATTCATCATCAGTTCAAGTCCGCACTCCATTTTATTTTTAACCGCAGCCTTACTGACGGCCTCTGTTATCCTGAAGGTCAGTTATGATTTTTGGTCGGATGCGCCGCCGAAAAGTGTACAGCGGATATTGTTTGTCAATATGCCCTATATCGTGGCTTTGACGATGGCTACAGTGCTGATTTTTAATGATATTCAAGTCCTGGATCGCCTTCGTGAAATTTTCAGACTTGATGTTCAGATTTCAGGCCAGCAAAGAGGTCTGTTGTTAGCCGCATTTCAGGCGTCGCTTACCAGCATGGAAAATCAGTGCCTTCAGCTCAAATATTCAACAGTATTGCGCAACAAGGAAATTGCCGACCAGCTCAATATTAGTGAAAGCACGGTCAAAACACATATCAACAACATTAATCGGAAGTGGGAGCAATTTGCGATGGCCGAGGGTATTCAGATGCCGGTTAAAACCCTTTTTCAGTAGATTTTCCACCCTTTCTCCACCCAAATTGTCGCAGGGTGGAGAAAATTTCACACCATTATCAGGCTTTTTTCAACCCTGCCGGATTTGATGTCGTCAGATCGGGGCTGCCACCTTTGTACGTCAGTTCATTTTGGCTGATGCTACAAGTTTTTCCTGAATTTATGCGAACAAGAATCTTATTTCACTACATACTGGTATTGGTTGGCTTGTTGGCTGGCCGCATGGCTTTTGCCCAAGCCGATTATTTCACCCAAACTTTCGACTACTACAAAATCAATACAAAAACCTTTACGCTTAACACAGGCAATAACAACCAGTTGAAACACCTCTGGTCAAGCGTGAATACCAGCTTACAATTGGCCGATCTGGCTCAAAATGGCAACTGGGGCGAATCGCGTCTGAGTGGCGCTGTTCCCGGAAATATCAAACTTCGCGCAACG
>JADZBJ010000179.1 GCA_020852155.1 Saprospiraceae bacterium
AATCCGCGTAATCCGCGTTTCCCAAATCCGCGTAATCCGCGTTTCCCAAATCCGCGCAATCCGCGTTTCCAAAAATCCGCGTAATCCGCGTTTCTCCGCGCAAATCCGCGTTTCTCCGCCCAATCCGCGTTTAAACGTTATACCATTATGAAAGTCTTATTTGGGTTGTAATTGGCCATCATTTTCCACCTTTGCTTCATGCGAATTTTTACAGTCCTCTTTGCCCTGCTTTCCGCCACAGTCCTTGTTGCTCAAGACCCTGGCGATAACTTTTTTGCCCAGTGGAATATCCACGACATCAGGTTTCAATTCAGTCAGCCCGGATTCTGGGACAGCCTGACGGTCAATTATACCCTGGATCAGTATATGTCGGCAACCGTTACCATTGACGGCGTGACGTATGCCCAAAGTGGCGTGAAATACAAAGGCAATTCATCCTACAACAACCCCGGCAACAAAAAGCCATTCCGCATTGACTTGGCCGAATATGTCAATGACCAGGCACATGACGGACTGAAAAAATTAGTGCTCAACAACGGGTTTAAAGACCCCACCTTCCTGCGGGAAAAAATCATGCTCGATTTCCTGAACGAGCACGGTATTGCTGCGCCGCGTTGCGGCTTCGCCAGACTTTATATCAACAACGAATTCCGAGGCCTGTACACCGTCGTAGAGGATGTCAACAAAACGTTTCTCAGTGACCGTTTTGACAACAAAAGCGGTAACCTATTCAAAGGCGATCCGCATGGTTCATTGACCTGGAAAGGCGCCGACCAAAACCTGTACGCCGGCGACTATGAACTGAAAACCAACGAAACAACCAACAATTGGAGCGATCTGGTACGTTTTCTTGATGTCCTCAATCATGTGCCCTCACCGCAACTGGTTGACAGTCTGCCCAAATACATGAATGTTGACAGATGGCTCGATTACTGGGCAGCACACAACCTGTTCGTCAACCTGGACAGTTATATCGGCAGCGGGCACAATTACTTCATTTATCACAACGACGATACCGGCCAGTTTGAATGGATCACCTGGGATGTAAACGAGGCATTCGGGAATTTTCAAATGAATATTCCGCTCAATAACCTGAAAGTCTTGCCTTTTGGTTTTATACCCTCTCCGGCAACACAGCGCCCCATGATGAACAGGCTTTGGTCGGAATCATACTGGAAACAGGCATTGGCCAATCACCTGTGTACGTTGCTTGCCGATTTCAGCAACAGCAAACTCGACGCCCGTATTGATTCATTGGCCAACCTGATCCGGCAGGACGTGTATTCAGACAATTTTAAAACGTATTCCAACGCACAATTCGAACAAAACCTGACGCAGGATATCTCCGTTGGCGTACCTGGGTCGCCCGGCGGCGGGAGTGTTGCCGGACTCAAGCCTTTTATCAGTGCGCGACGGACCTCACTTCTTCAACAGCTCAGCGGCTATGGTTGTCTGGGAACCGATACGCAGGAACAGCCTGGACAGGCAACACTGGCCATTTATCCAAATCCGGTTTCAGGAAGCCAGTTCTTCATCATGGCCCCGAACCAACCGACGGCTGTACAGGTTTTCAGCGCCGATGGTCGGCAAATGTCAACGCACCGCTGGTCATGGGAAAATAACCAGATAGTGGTGGATTTACCGGAAGCATTGCCTCCAGGCATCTACACAGCAAGTGTTTTATTTGAAAATGGAATGCGGCACCAAGGCAAAATAGCCATTTTATAGTCAACCCAAAGTGGTTTTGAATGACTCGCGTTTGTAAATTCTAAAGTGATCATTTTGTCTTGACCAGGATTTGGGGGGATTTTTGGATTACAGGATTTAAGATTACTTGATTTGATGGATAATCCTGAAAAATCAAAATCCTATAATCCAAAGATCCCCCCAAATCCTGGTCAAGACTGTTTTTCCTGTTTTGGACACAGGCACCCCACTACTGGACATTTCTCGTTTCCCGCAGATTTCACAGGTTTTTTGCGAAATCTGTGCTTTATCTGCGGTAACGCGTAATCCGCGTCTACCAGAAACTCAACTGCTCGCCCTCCGGCAGCAACCTGAAACTTTGTCGGTGGTGCGGCGAGGGGCCGTGCTCCCGAATAGCCGCCCGATGCGCCAGCGTGGGATAGCCTTTGTTCACACGCCAGCCATAAGCCGGAAAGTCGGCGTCGAGTTTGGCCATGACCTCGTCGCGGTGGGTTTTAGCCAGCACGGATGCAGCAGCGATGGTCGCGTATTTGCCGTCGCCTTTGATGACGCACAGGTGCGGCACGCCTGCGTAGGGAACGAATCGGTTGCCATCCACCAGAATCAGTTCGGGCAAAGAGCGGAGTTGCTGCAAGGCCCGGTGCATGGCCAGGAATGAGGCTTTCAGGATATTAATCCGATCAATTTCTTCCGGATTAACCGCCGCTACGGCCCAATCAATGGCCTCTTTTTCAATGACAAAGCGCAAAGTATCCCGCTGTTTTTCGGTCAGTTGTTTCGAATCGTTCAGCAGTGGATGATAAAAATCGGCTGGCAGGATTACCGCAGCAGCATGTACCGGCCCGGCCAGACAGCCGCGTCCGGCCTCGTCGCAACCCGCTTCGATAGCGCCCAACTGATGATATGACAGCAACTTGTTCATCTGTTCGGAACCTTAAGCGCCAAGTTCGCGGCAGGCCAGCCACGACATCAGTCCCATGCCGGTCAGCAGCGCGTTTTCATCAATATCAAATGTCGAAGTATGCACGGGCGAGGTAATACCGCGCTCAGGATTGCCGGTGCCGAGGCGATAGAAACAGGCCGGCATTTTTTGCGAGTAATAAGCGAAATCTTCGGCAGTCATGCGAATCGGCAGATCCACAACCTTGTCAGCGCCGAGGTATTCAATGGCCCATTGCCGGCTGCGCAGGGTCAGTGCCGGGTCGTTGTGCAATACAGGATAACCTTTCAGGATGTCCACGGTGCAACTGCCGCCCATGCCTTTGGCCGTATTTTCTGCAATAGCCTTCATGCGCCGATGGGCTTCGCTGCGCCATTTTTCATTCATGGTGCGGAAGGTTCCTTCCATTTTTACCTCATTCGGGATGATGTTGGTCGCGCCGCCCACGGAATTGATTTTTCCAAAAGACAGTACGGAAGGTATGGCCGGATCAGCCATACGGCTCACGACCTGTTGCAGGGCTACGATAATCTGCGATGAAATCAGCACCGGATCAACACAATCCTGCGGCATAGCGCCATGCCCGCCGCGGCCTTTGACGCTGATGTAAATTTCATCAGCAGAAGCCATAAAAATGCCCGGTTTGATGCCTATATAACCGGCACGCAGGGCAGGGTGGACGTGTTGCCCGAAAATACCCACGGGTTTTGGCGAACGCAAAACGCCTTCAGCGATCATCAGACTGGCGCCGCCGGGTAGTTTTTCCTCGGCGGGTTGGAATATCAATTTAACAGACCCCTTGATTCGATGTTTCAGCGATACCAGAATGCGCGCCGCGCCCAGCAGCGAGGCAGTGTGAACATCGTGGCCGCAAGCGTGCATCACGCCTGCATTTTTAGAGCGGTAAGGCACATCATTGTCTTCCAAAATGGGCAAGGCGTCCATGTCGGCCCTGAGTGCGATGGTTTTGCGCGACGGATTTGTACCTTCGATGAGCGCCACTACGCCATGACCTGCAAAGTTCATTTGTGGCTGGAGGCCCATTTCGCGCAGCGCTGCCGCCACGTATTGCGCCGTTTCTTTTTCCTGAAATGACAATTCCGGGTGCGCGTGCAGGTGCCTGCGCCAGCCGATTACTTCGGTCAGGTGCTGCGTTGCCAAATGCTTGATCTCGTTTTGCATGCGTCAGTAGTCAATAATGGGTGCGACTTCGATTTTTTCGGCGCGGCGGGCCACAATACGGTTCAGGGTATCGAGCCGCGCTTCTTCGCCTTCAAAACGCGCATAAAGCGTCACCATGACATGGCCGGGCTGATAAAAAGTGTGCGTGAGTTCGCCTTTATCGTCGAAAGCCTTTCGTTTGCCGCCGGAAAATTCGAGTTCGTAAACGGCGCCTTGCGCATGTTTGGCCATCCTGAATTTAAAAGGTTTGCCTGCTTCCGGGTGTTCGCTGGTGCGGATTAATTCGCCCGGCACGCGTTGAACGGCCTTTACAGCCTGCTGATCCACCATTTGCGATTGCGCATCGGTTTGAACCAGTGTTTTATTGGCGTTATCTGCCGGGCCTTTGCGCACTAATTGAAGCGCAATTAAACCCAGCAGGCCCACAGCCGCAACGATAACCAGCAAAATGGTTTCGCGGTTTTTCTTACGCCCGGGCATCGAATTGGGTGCTTTTTCTGTCATAAGTTGCACAAAGGTAATTCAGGCTTCAAAAAAGACGAGCAAGTGCCTACTTTTGCATCCCCAAAAATTAATGTTGAACAAAAAACCTTCAACCCCTTCAACCATTTTCAACCTTCAACTACATCAACATTTTCAAAGGGTGTTATGACTGATCTGGCCCGTTTTATTGAATATACCATTTTAAAGCCTGACACCACGCTGGCTGAAGTCCGCCAATTGTGTGAAAAAGCCGTACAGCACAACTTCGCAGCAGTGTGCATACCGCCGTTGTATGTACGCGATGCGCACAGATTGTTGGGTGAAGACAGAAAAATTCGCCTGGCAACGGTGGTGAGTTTCCCGATGGGCTATTCAGCCATTGCCGCTAAAAGTGAAGAAATAAGGCGCGCCATTGACGATGGCGCCGACGATGTAGATACCGTAGTGAATATTGCGGCTATCCGCACGGGCAACTGGACTCATGTAGAGCACGATATTGACGCTATTGCCCGCGCCACACACATGCGCGGACGTACCATGAAGCTCATTCTTGAATGCGGCTTGTTAACGGCCGATGACATCAAACGCCTGTGCGACATGGCCCACGAAGCGCGTATCAGTTGGGTAAAAACCGGCACGGGCTTTCATGGCTATCCGGCTACGCCTGAAATGGTGCGTCAGTTACGGGCTGCGGCTCACCCGTCCATGAAGGTCAAAGCGGCAGGCGGCATCCGCGACATTGCCACAGCGCAATCACTCATCGCGGCAGGCGCCGACAGTATTGGTACTTCGGCTTTGTTGATCTGAACATGAGGGCTTTCACATCCGCCCTCCACCTTTTACCTTCCACCTTTTACCTTCTTAAAACCCCATGTCATCATTCAAGCAACAAATACTCGAAACAGAAGGCTATTTTGGCGAATACGGCGGGTGCTTCGTTCCGGAAGTGCTGCTGCCGGGTTTGCAGGAAATCGCCGCTGAATACGACCGCGCCAAATACGATCCGGTTTTTCTGGATGAATTCAAAGCGGCATTGCACACCTTTTCAGGTCGCCCAACTGCATTTACGCCGTTGCCCAGACTGACGGCAGAAATCGGCGGCGCAAGGCTTTTCCTGAAAAATGAGGGCCTGAACCATACCGGCGCGCACAAGATTACACACTGTGTCGGTCAAATCCTGATTGCCAAACGGCTGGGTAAAAAACGCATCATCGCCGAAACCGGCGCCGGACAACACGGCTACGCCACAGCCGCCGTTTGTGCGCGTTTTGGGCTGGATTGCACGGTGTACATGGGCAAAAAGGACTATGAGCGCCAGCGCCCGAATGTCTATTGGATGGAATTGCTCGGCGCTAAAGTCGTCGCCGTCGAAGATGGCAGTCAAACCCTGAACGACGCCGTTATCGCCGCATTTAAAGACTGGGTGGCCAATCCTGACAGTTATTACCTGTTGGGTTCAGCGGTCGGGCCGCACCCTTATCCTGCCATGAATACTTTTTTTCAAAAGGTAGTCGGCGAGGAAATTCGCGAACAATGCCTCGAAGCCACCGGGCAATTACCCGATTACTGCATCGCCTGTGTCGGCGGCGGCTCGAATGCGATGGGGATGTTTTATGATTTCCTGGATGATGCTTCCGTGCAACTGATCGGTGTCGAGGCTGGCGGGCGCGGCGTCATGGCAGGCGATCATGCCGCCAAAGTCAAGCACGGAAAATTGGGCATTTTTGAAG
>JADZBJ010000180.1 GCA_020852155.1 Saprospiraceae bacterium
ATGGCGGACTTGACGATCCCGATATCAATGTTCAATACCTGCAACGCGCCGCCCGAAATGTTGAACGACTGCAAGCCATCGTGGAAGATCTCGAAACCATCAACAAACTCGAGGCGGGTCAAATGGTACTGGATATGCAGGAATTCGGGCTGCACGAACTGGTGGAGGAAGTTTTCAGCGACCTGGAAATGAAAGCCAATGAGCGCAAGATCAAACTTCAATTCAAGGAAGGCGCGCACCCGCATTTTCGCGTCAGGGCCGACAAGGAAAGTATCCGCCAGGTGTTCATGAATCTGGTACACAATTCCATCAAATACGGCAGCGACAAAGGGATAACCAAAGTCAGTTTTTACGACATGGAAACCTATATCCTGGCAGAAGTCAGCGATAGCGGTATCGGCATCGCTTCAGAGCACCTCAACCACGTTTTCGACCGTTTTTATCGCATTGACAAAAGCCGCAGCCGCGAAGCAGGCGGCACCGGCCTCGGACTTTCCATCGTGAAACACATCATCGAAGCGCACAAACAAACGGTCAATGTGCGCAGCACCATCGGACAAGGCTCGACTTTCGGCTTTACGCTGGAAAAAGCTTGATAAGAGGGTGGGGGTTGGGGGTTATGAGTTAGGAGTTATGAGTTAAGAGTTATGAGTTTTTTCACCATTGAGCATCGAAAAAAACTCCTAACTCATAATCCTAACTCATAACTCATAACTCATAACTCATAACTCATTTCTACATTTGCACGAACATTCACGCCGCTGATCTGGCGGATAGCGTTTCGTTTGTTTCATGCAACAAAAATCTTTTTGGCAGCGCCCCGAGGGAATCACGGGGCTGATATTCATGGCCGGCCTGATCGCAGGCGGCGTATGGCTTTTACCGAAAATTCTTCCTGTGCTGATAGGGCTTGCGGCTAATACGCTGTATCTGGCCGGTTTGCTGGGCGTTTTGGGTGTGGTGGTTTATGCCGTGCTCGATCCCAAATTACGCAACCTCGTTTGGTATGCCTATCAATCAGTCATGCGCTGGATCACGGGCATTTTCGTGCAAATTGATCCGATTAGCATCCTGAAATCGTATATCGAAGACCTGGAAGACAAACTTCGCAGCATGAGCAAGCAGATCGGCGCTTTGCGCGGTCAGATGCGCCAGTTGAAAGGTACGATGGATGCAAACACGGCCGAAATCAGGAAAAATATGGGTATTGCTGAAAAAGCCAAACAGCAAAACGACGATAAAAACATGGCGCTTTCGGCCCGCAAAGCCGGACGATTGCAGGAAGCCAATGCCAAATACGAGGTCTTGTACCAGCGCATGGAAGTGCTGTACCGTATCCTGACCAAAATGTATGAAAACTCCGAAATCCTGCTCGAAGACACCAAAGATCAGGTGCAACTCAAAGAGCAGGAATATCAAGCGATAAAAGCCGGACATTCGGCCATCCAATCGGCCATGAGCATCCTGAGCGGCGACCCTGACCAGCGCGCCATGTTTGATATGGCGCTGGAAAGCCTCGCCAACGACGTCAGTCAGAAAGTAGGCGAAATGGAGCGCTTCATGGATACGTCCAAAAACCTGATGGCTTCCATTGACCTCCAAAATGGCGTTTTCGAAGAAGATGGCCTTCGTTTGCTTGAACAATGGGAAAAACAAAGTCCGCTGCTGGCCACACCGTCCAAATCAACTCCTGCTGATGCTGAAAAATCACTTGACTTGAACGCACCGCGCAAGGAAATACTGAAAGACGATAACGATTATACCAAAATGTTTGAGTGAACCAGAAAGCCATGAAAATTGTCTTGCTCAGCCCTGCGCACCCCTTGCGCGGGGGAATCGCCGCCCTATCAGAGCGCCTCGCCATTGAATTACAAAATCAGGGGCACGAGGTGGTGATTTATTCCTTTTCACTGCAATACCCGTCGTTTCTGTTTCCGGGAAAAAGCCAGTACAGCGACGACCCGCCCCCGCCAGGACTGACCATCAAAACACGGCTCAATTCTGTCAACCCTTTCAACTGGATAGCGACAGGCCGCGACATTGCCTGCGAAAAACCCGACGTGGTGTTGGTGCGGTTCTGGTTGCCCTTCATGGGGCCAAGCCTGGGTACTGCGCTGCGCATTGCGCGTTGGTTGTCTTCTAAAAAACTGCGCGTGACAGCCATCACCGACAATATCATTCCACATGAAAAGCGTCCCGGCGACTTTCTGTTTTCAAAGTATTTCGTTGGCGCCTGCGATGATTTTTTAGTCATGTCGCGTGCCGTTGAGGCGGATATACGCCAGTTTACAAAACATAAACCTGTTCGTTTTGCGCCGCATCCGGTTTATGATATTTATGGCGAGCCGGTGGAGCGCACTATTGCGCGACAGCATTTAAATTTGCCTGAAACAGCCAGAATTGCCCTGTTCTTCGGCTTTATCCGTCGTTATAAAGGGCTGGATATTCTGCTCGAAGCGGCAGCCATGTTGCCAGATTGGCATATTGTTGTCGCCGGAGAATGCTACGAAGAGTGGGCATACTATGAGCGTATTATTCAGGAAAAAGGCATTGCTGCACGAGTTCATTTATTCACCGATTTTATTCCGACAGATCAGGTGCGATACTACTTTGGCGCGGCTGATCTGGTCGTTCAGCCTTACCGCACGGCTACCCAAAGCGGTATTTCACAAATTGCCTATCATTTTGAAACGCCAATGGTCGTGACCCGCGTGGGCGGACTGCCTGAAATTGTCACCGATGGCGTATCGGGTTATGTCGTTGAACCCGAACCCGAAGCCATCGTCGCTGCCCTGCGTGATTTCACGAGCGAAGGTCGCCCGGAAGCCTTGCGCGCAGGAGTAAAGCAGGAGAAAGAGCGGTTTGGATGGGGGAATTTTGTAGCGCAGGTATTGGGATAGGGGTAGTCGCGTCTATATTTTAAGATCACTTACATCAGCGTATAAAACACAAACTAAACCATGGGTTCCAACGAAGATTACGCTCAAAAGA
>JADZBJ010000181.1 GCA_020852155.1 Saprospiraceae bacterium
ACACCGCGCCGCGCCAGGTTTTTGGCTTCCATGACCAATTCTTCGATGGGGCGGCTGACGTGTTTGCCGCGCATCAGCGGGATAGCACAGAATGAGCAGGTGCGATTGCAGCCTTCCGATATTTTCAGGTAAGCGTAATGCGGCAGGGTAGTGATCTGGCGTTCGCCCAGCAGTTCGTATTGATAATCGGCATTGAGTCGGGCCAGCAGTGCGGGCATTTCCAGGGTGCCGAAAAAGGCATCCACTTCAGGAATGGCCGTTTCAAGATCGTCCTTGTAACGCTGTGACAGACAACCTGTGACATACAGTTTGTCAATGTCGCCCTGGCGTTTCAGTCCGGCATATTCCACGATAGTATCAATGCTTTCCTGTTTGGCCACGTCAATAAAACCGCAGGTATTCACAATAATAATATTGGCGTCGCGGTCGCTGTCGTGGGCCACATCATAGTCGTTGCCGCGCAGTTGCGTGATGAGGTTTTCGCTGTCCACCAGATTTTTGGAGCAGCCGAGCGTAATGACATTGACCTTGTCGGGGCGTAAATTTTTGGTTCGCATGTGCGATGTTGCTGTTTTTGCGGGCGCAAAGGTAGCCGAGCGGTCGTTTAAATTTTGGCAATTTTCAGGATTGAATACCTGATTTTTAAGGATTTCAGGATGACGGGAGTGCAAAACGAACTTGTTGAGTTGCCTTTTTTTCCAAAATTTCCTTTAAACCTGAATTAAAATCGGGTTAAAAAGAAGAAATGGAGGCTTGTGTTTTTTATTAAAAGGCATTGAAAAACAATGAGTTAGTAATCATTTGGTAAAAAAACTTTTAAAAAAAGGCAACGCTCTGAATGCATGATACGTCACTGCAAGTCTTAAAGCCTGTGAATCCTCTATTTTTGTGGCGGATAACATCAACATCCAGACACCATCAACATTCAAATTTCAATTACTGACCAACCATGTTCAGAAAGATTTTTTCCATCAGCATTCTCAGCCTTTTCTTTGCGGCTTCAACTTTTGCACAACGCATAGCTTTTGTAGACGTCACGGCGGTACTCGAAAGCCTCCCTGAATATCAAAAAGCCCAGGAACAACTCGATAAAATTGCCACCAGCTGGCGTCAGGAAATTGCGCAGGAGCAAGACAAAATCAAGGGCATGTACAGCAAATACCAGGCTGAACAAGTGCTCTTGAGCGAGGAAATGAAAAAATCACGCGAAGAGGAGATCATGAACAAGGAAAAAGACGTGCGCGAATTGCAACGCCAGCGTTTTGGCCCTGAAGGCGGCCTCTTCAAAAAGCGCGAAGAATTCGTGAAGCCTATTCAGGATCGTGTTTACACAGCCATCGAAGCCTACGCTCAGGACAAAGGTTTTGAGTATATTTTCGATAAAGGCTCCGCTTCGGGCATGATCTACGCCGACAAGAAAAACGACAAGACCGAAGACATCAAAAAGGCCATCAAGAAGTAATTCAACCAACTTACACCGCGTCAGTGACGCACACGACATGAAAAAGATTTTTGTTTTAGCCCTTGGGCTTTTATTCTCGTTGACCAATTCGGCATTTGCCCAAAAATTTGGCTACTGTAATTCTGTTGCGCTGTTGAGCGAAATACAGGATGTCAAAGCGGCCGACAGCGACCTCAAGGCTTTTCAAACGCAATTGACCAAACGCGGTCAGGAAATGGCAAAATCCCTTCAGGACAAAGCCACCGAACTGAAGCGCAAACAAGACCTGGGCACTATTTCACCCAAAGATTTTGAAACGCAAAGCGCAGCATTAGAGGCTGAACAGCAAAAAATTGCAGAATACGAACAGGAAGTTTACAAACAACTGTCCGAAAAACGCGAAATGCTGTACAAGCCAATCCTCGACAAGGTGAACACTGCCATGCAGGATGTGGCGAAAGAAAACGGCTTCACATTCGTTTTTGACGCCTCCAATCAGATTCTGCTGTACGCTGACGAAACGCTTGACGTGACACCTTTGGTCAAGAAAAAACTGGGCATCTAATATCCCTTTCAGGCACAATAACAGGCCGCCTCGCAAGACATTTTTGCGGGGCGGCCTATTTTGTGTTTGGTCATTTCAAAACCATGTTTACATTTGTCGCTGTCATTTTCATTCAAGCAAATTAACAGTATGAACCGACGCGATTTATTGCAGCGCACAGCCGTTCTGATCGGTGGCAGCCTGATGGGCGCCGATAGCCTCATCGCCAAAAATATCAACTGGGCGGCAATCGAAGCCGAGGATGATGCTCGTGGTATCGGCCTATTCTCCAAAGCGCAAATCAAATTGCTGAATGAAGTCGGTAATACGATTATTCCCGACACTGATACGCCCGGCGCCAAAGCGGCTAAAGTCGGTCAGTTTATCGCCGTCATCGTATCGGATTGCTACGAACCTGAAGATCAAAAACGTTTCATGGAGGGCCTTGTTACCCTGGACGCCGAAAGCAAAAAACGCTATGGCAAGACTTTCCTGAAACTCGACGGCATGAAGCGCAATGACTTCCTGAACGAACTGGACCGTGAGCAAAAGGCCGCTGAAAAAACGCGCACGAAAGGCCAGCCTGTTCACTATTTCCGTAAAATTAAAGACCTCGTTCTTTGGGGCTATTTCACTTCCGAAATCGGCGCTACCCAGGCGCTGCGCATGGTCGAATATCCGGGTAAATACACAACGATAGACTACAAGCGCGGCGACCGTAACTTCGGTGGATATTAGATAGTATCCATTGATTCGCTTTCTCTTTTTTCAAATTTGCTGTATCGGCTTTTTCCTGCCATGCCAGGGAGAAGAATGGCCAACTCTGTCTTTAACCGAACTGTCGTCGCTGTCCGATCAGTTGGTTGAAGCCCGTTTTTTATCCAAAAATCAAGACGATTTACTGTTCTTAGCCGATGATTTGCTTGATGAGCAACAGCAGTGGGATACGCTGGTATTGAAAGATTATGATTATATCAGCCGGGTTAAAGAAGGTGAAAAATGTCTGCTTTACCTCTACAGGCCATACGAAGGCGCTGAGAGAGAGCCAGTGTTTTCCGG
>JADZBJ010000182.1 GCA_020852155.1 Saprospiraceae bacterium
AGCGAGTGAGTGAATGAGTGAATGAATTAGAAACAACGTTCAACCCATCTCAAACGGCGCGCCAGCGCCATTCAAACGCGAGCGCCAGCGAGCATTCAAACTACTTCAAACTACTTCAAACTACTTCAAACGGCGCGCCAGCGCCATTCAAACTACTTCAAACCATTTCCCAAATGAAACAGCATATCCCTGGTCATTTTATCCAGGTCGAATTCCGGTTTCCAGTTCCAGTCGCGTCGCGCGGCGGAATCATCAATGGAGCCTGGCCATGATTCAGCGATGGCCTGTCTGAAATCGGGTTTGTAGGTGACCTTGAAATCCGGCGCCTCGCGACGAATACTTTCGGTAATTTCTGCCGGTGTGAAACTCATGCCGGCCAGGTTGTAACTCGTGCGGACGGTCAGTTTGTCGGCCGGGGCCTCCATCAGTTCGAGGGTCGCCCTGATGGCGTCGGTCATGTACAGCATGGGCAGCATGGTGTCTTCTTTCAGGAAGCACTCAAATGCTTCGCCCCTCACTGCGTAGTGGTAAATATCCACAGCGTAGTCGGTTGTGCCGCCGCCGGGCATACTTTGATAGCCGATAATGCCCGGATAGCGCATCGAACGCACATCCAGACCGTAGCGTTTGAAATAGTAATTACACCAGTTTTCACCGGCTACTTTGCTGATACCATACACTGTTTCCGGAATCAGCACCTCATATTGAGGCGTATCGCGCGCCGCCGCTTCTTGCCCAAAAACGGCAATAGACGACGGGCAATAAACCTTGTCAATGCCCTCGGAGCGGCTGATTTCCAGCACATTAAACAGGCTGCGCATGTTGATATCCCAGGCCCAAAGCGGATTTTTTTCACCATTGGCGCTCAGGATTGCCGCCAGGTGATAAATCTGGTTGATGCCATGTTTTTTCACCACAGTAGCCATCGCTTCGGCATTCAGCGCGTCGAGTATTTCACTCGGGCCGGACTGGTTTTCGAGCGGACGCAGGTCAGTGGCGATGACGTTGTCGTTTCCATAATTGCTTCTCAGGGCTTCAACCAAAACGGACCCGATTTGTCCGCCGGCTCCAATGACAAGGATTCGGTCTTGTTTCATAAAACGTGGTGGTGTCAGGCTTGGTTTTACAGTGCCAGCGCGGCGAAAGTAGGGCGCTCCGCAAAATATTTTCCGGGCAGAGCAGATTTTATACCCGGATTAAAGTGATTTTGAAGATTTGCAGGATTTATTTTTCTGATTTGTAACTGGTTAGGTCAGCCGATTTGTCCACGTCGAATCAGTTCGTTCAATTTCAGCACGCCCGCTACGGAAAGCGAGTCTGTGATTTCGCCGCGCATGACCATTTCGACCACTTCCGAAAAGGGCAATTTGCGCACATGCAGGTCTTCGGTCTCTTCCGGATGCGCCGTGCCCGGCGTTAGTTTTTGAGCCAGAAAAATGACACCGTATTCGTCGCTCACGGAGTTGGATAAGTGCATTTCCAGCAAGGGCGTCCATTGTTCGGCGGTCATGCCGGTTTCTTCGGCCAGTTCGCGCTGCCCGGCCGACAGCGGAGAAACAGCCAATGGCCCGCCGCCTTCCGGTATTTCCCAGGAATATTGCTCCAGGGTGTAACGATATTGCCCGACTAACCAGGTGTTGCCCTCGTCATCCAGCGGAATCACGCCCACGGCCACGTTTTTAAAATGAATCATCCCGTAAATGCCCGGCCCGCCCGAAGGATTGGTCACCTCCCGGTGCGAAACTTCAATCCAGGGGTTTTCGTAAACCGTTTTTATCGAATGCGTTTTCCAGGGGTTGGGTGTTGATGGGTCGGGCTGATTGCCGCGCAGGGTGTAAGACATTTTGGAGAGGTAAGTGATAAGTGGTGAGTGTTTTTTAGGGGCAAACTTGACACGATTTTTCTGAACTTTGATCAGGGTGACTGAGTTGAATGTTGTGTAGTATCACGACATAAAAAATAACGAAAAATCCGCGCTATACGCCATTCAAACATCGAACTTTGCAGCGTGAAGATATACTGGAAAGACAGCCTCAATTTCGTCCGCAAACTTACCCTGCGGCGCGCCTTGAATATCGTACTTGTTTTCGCTTCGTACTGGATCACGCGCTGGCTGAAACGACCTGTTCAATGGGGATTGCCCATAACCGTCAGCATCGAACCTACCACTGCCTGCAATTTGCGCTGCCCTGAATGTCCCTCCGGTTTGAGGGCTTTTACCCGTGAAACCGGCAATTTGCGCGAAGATTTTTTCCGAAAAACCATTGATGAAATTCATCGCGAACTCTCTTACCTGATCTTTTATTTTCAAGGCGAACCTTACATCAATCCGAAATTTCTGGATATGGTGAAATACGCTAACGCGAAAAAAATTTACACCATCACCAGCACCAACGGGCACTTTTTAAGCAGCGAAAATGCCCGAAAAACCATCGAAAGCGGCCTGGATCGCCTCATTATTTCTGTTGACGGCACGACTCAGGAAACCTACGAACAATACCGTGTTGGCGGTACGCTGGAAAATGTCCTGCAAGGCGCACGCAATGTAGTGCGCTGGAAAAAACAACTCGGTTCGTCAACGCCGCACATCATTTTTCAATTTCTGGTCGTACGCCCCAACGAACATCAAATCCCGGAAATTCATCGTTTAGCCCGTGAAATCGGCGTGGATGAAGTGCAACTCAAAACCGCACAAGTCTATGATTATCAACAAGGTAATCCACTGATTCCGACCATTGACCGCTACGCGCGCTACCGCGAAAATCCGGACGGTACATGGTCGTTCAAAAATGCGCTGGCCAATCACTGCTGGAAACTGTGGCATGCCTGCGTCATCACCTGGGATGGCCTTGTCGTACCTTGTTGCTTCGACAAAGACGCCAAACACCGTCTCGGCGACCTGAAACAAACATCTTTTCGCGAACTCTGGCAGGCAGAACCTTATCAGCAATTTCGCCAAAAGCTACTCCGTGGCCGTAGCGAGATAGATATTTGCACCAATTGCACCGAAGGACTATAATGATTGGTTCGATTATTTCGATTGATTCGATTAAATCCGATTACCCGTCGTAGCGTACACGAATTTTTACGACTCCCCAATCAAAACAATCGAATCAATCAGATCAATCGAACCAATCGGATCAATCGAACCAATCGAATCAATTCAACTATGTGGTGGAAATACGGCTCTGCAGCCCTTTTAATTTACGTTATCATCGCCGGTTTGTCCGTTCCGCTCAAGCCGGGCATCACCTATGTGAACCCCTCAAGCGGGCGAACAGGTCAGACCCTGACGCTGACTTTGCACGGGTATAATTCGTTTTACACCCGCAGCAATGCCTCGGATATTCGTGTCTGGTTGCAGTATGACGCTGACCAGGCGCTTGCCGGCAAATCGGTCAAAGTACTGAGCGACACAACGCTGGAAGCGACGTTTGTGCTGCCAGCGCGCTTGCCGGAAAATACCGCTTCGGCATTACTCAGTGCTATCGTTGACCATCCTGCCGACGGTGTTTCACTGCTGCCCGATGCCGTCGAAATTCGACAAGACACGACGGCGGCCGATAATGGAAGCAGTTGGACGGCCCAACCTGTCGGACAACTCAACATCAAAAAAGATTTCAGTTTCCCGTATCGGAACGTCATTTACGAGAGCATCCGAAACACGTATTTCCATGTGCCGATGTGGATGGCCCTCATGGTGATGTTTATCGCTTCGGTGTGGAACAGCCTGATGTATCTACGCCACCCGCAACTGGACTACGACCGCAAAGCGGCAGCCTATGCTGAAATGGGATTGCTCTTTGGCGCGTTGGGGCTGGTGACAGGGATGTTATGGGCGCATTACGCCTGGGGCAAAGCCTGGAGCAACGACATCAAACAACTGATGACGGCCGTGGCGCTGTTGATTTACCTGGCTTATTTCATCCTGCGCAGTTCGTTCGATGAACCCGAAAAAGGCGCTCGCCTGGCAGCGGTTTATAACATATTCGCTTTTGCCTCCCTTGTTCCCTTGCTTTACATCATTCCGCGCATGTTCGCCAGCCTGCACCCTGGCGCTACGGGCAATCCGGCATTTGGTAGCCAGGACCTGGATAACACCATGCGCATGGTGTTTTATCCGGCAGTTATTGGATTCACGGGCATTGGTTTCTGGATTGCTGAACTGCGTTACCGCATCGGTAAAGTAGAAGGCAAGATGAATGATGAATGATTTTTTTTGATTTTATGGTTATTTGTTTAATTGGTGAATCGGTTATTTGTTTGATTCAATTGTTTGATTTCCAACGAATTAACGCTAATCTCTAACCTCTAACCGCTTATCACTAACCGTTTACCGCTAATCACTTACCACTCAAAAAATGTTTTCCAGGTTCCTCCTCTTTGCCATTTTGGTTTGGTCTTCCTGCAGCGCACCCAAATTGGCCGATTCGGCCGATTTGATCCTGTTCAATGGAAATATATTCACTGCCGACAGCGCCTTGTCGAATGCGACGGCTATTGCCATTCGCGGCGATAAAATTTTGGCTGTCGGAAATGATGCCGACATTAAAAAATTAGCCACCGAAAAAACGCAGTTGCTTGACCTGAACGGGCAGTTTGTCATGCCGGGATTTATCGAAGGTCACGGGCACTTTAACGGTCTGGGTAAAAGCCTCCAAAACCTCAACCTCATGCCTACGACAAGCTGGTCTGAAATTGTTGGTCTGGTGGCTGAAAAAGCAAAAACCGCTCCTGCCGGACAATGGATTGAAGGTCGCGGCTGGCATCAGGAAAAATGGAGCAGCACGCCCGTCGGAGCGGTCA
>JADZBJ010000183.1 GCA_020852155.1 Saprospiraceae bacterium
ATCCTTTTATGTAACACACTGCGCGATGCATCAAGGTCTGTATTGAAAAACGATTCGCGCCGACCTATAACATCGGATATAACTTGAGGAATATGAATGATTTGAGGCATATTGATTAGAAATTACGTGCAGGCAAGGTGCTAAACCATTGATAAACCAGATTACTTTTAGGGAACAAAATAACCCAGGCGGTCAAAACAATGATTTTTAAATCTGTCATGAAGGATTTCTGCTCCTGATACCACATTTCAAGTGCTCCCTTATATGGTGCAATCACCGAATTATAGAATTCATGCGGAGGAATACTTGCATTGGAAACTAGGCTTTCTTCATCCCTGAAAATAATAGAACCGATGCCTGTAATGCCGGGCTTCGAATCATAAATCCGCGCTTGAACTTCGGGTGAATAAGCAGAAAATGTTTTATCTACCAATGGCCGGGGGCCAACGATACTCATGTCGCCTCTTAGTACATTGAATATTTGAGGAAGCTCGTTGATTTTGGTCTTTCTTAAAAAACCGCCCATCGGCGTGATCCTGGGGTCATTTCTGACTGTGATCAAACCCGCGCCAATATTAGGGCTGTTTTTAAGCATGGTCGCAAATTTAATGATGTTGAAATAGCGATTTTTAAAACCTATTCGCTGTTGAAGATAGAATATCTCGCCCTCCCCAGTCAATTTTAATCCAATCATGATGGGTATAAAAACCGGCAATAATACAAGCAAGACAACTGTCGAAATCAGTATATCGAATACCCTTTTAATCGTGAGGTACATAATCAGGAACGTAACATGTGGGCCAATCCTTCTGAAGTGGAAAAAGGCGGTGTAAAATCAAGTAGTTGTTGTGATGTAACTGTGTCCAGGGCCAGGGAACCATATAATCGGATATAAACTTTGGGCACTAATTTGCTTAAGAGCCACTGCATCCAGGATGGCACTGAAACAAGCCTTTCCGGGCGACCAAGTTGATGCCGAATTTGGCGCACCAAATCAGTCGTACTCACCGGTTCCGTATCGCCAGCAAGAAAAACGCCACTTTTTTGGAGGTAAAGCACTTGCAACAACATGGCATTCAGGTTGTCCACATAAACCATCGTCCTGCGGTTGTTGATATTGCCCAAAGGGAGCCATTTATCTGAATCGCACAGGGCGACCAACCTGGCCATATTGCCCTTTACACCGCGCCCATATACCAAAGGAGGCCGAATAATGGACACTGTAAATCCCCTATCTTCCAGAGATTGAAGATAAATTTCAGCATTCCTTTTACTTACACCATAATCATCGTCGGGGCGACATTCAGTGTCAAGGGTTAACACATCGTTCTGGTGATTTCCATATACCTTAATGGTACTAACAAATATAAAATGCCTGACTCCTGCCGATTTTGCCGCATCAGCCAACTGATTAGTTAATATCGTATTAACTTCATGGTAGGCCGCAGATGACGGGTTGGCCAGGTCGTGCGCCTTACCTGCCAGATGAACAACAGCGTCAATGCCCTGCCACTGAATTGCAGCCACTGGCTGGCGTTGTAAGGAATAACACACTACCTCTATTTGCCCGGCGCAATAGGCCAAAAAATGTTGTCCGACAAAACCTGATGAACCAGTTAGCAAGATTTTCATAGGTTACTTTTGAAAAGGGGCTGTATGTATTCCATGCTTTTGTTGAGGTACTTCATCATCAACCTGGGCATAGACGTTTTTAAACCATTTTCGGCGCATGCCCGAACAATCTCCTGATTCAGCACTATCCGACTGCTGATGTTTCGTGTGCTGATGCCCCCAGGGCGCATATAGACTATCGTCAAGGGTAAGTAAGCCGTTTTCAGTTGATTCGTATGGATAAAGCGGATCAATAATTCATAGTCAGCAGCTATTTTATAGTCAGTTTTATACAAACCCAATTGCTCATAGCAGGATTTCTTGATATAACATGAAGGATGAGGGGGCATATACCCTTTAATAAACATAGCCGGATGCCATTGCCTGGCTGTGTACAATCGGGTTATTCTGCGAATATTGTTGATGCTGATAAAGGCAATATCGCCATACAGCACGTCAGTTGCGGACTGCTCCAATTTCGCGGCTACCTGGCTGATGATGTTGTTTTCCGGAAAAAAATCATCAGCGTTCAATATGCCAATGTAGTTGCCAGTGGCCGCTTTGATGCCTTTATTAATGGCATCATATAAACCCTTGTCTTTTTCACTGATGACACGGCTAACATGAGGGTAACCCGCAGCAATTTCAAGTGAGTTGTCAGCGGAAAGTCCATCCACAATAATGTGCTCAATAGCAGGATAATCTTGCGAAGCTACACTTTTCAGGGTATCATCCAAAGTCTTGCCACTGTTATAAACCGGAGTAATTATTGAAATTTTAAGCATTTATTGGATTTGGTTTGTTCGCTCCCCCCAGCATATACCAGGGCAAAAATCGAACTTGAGTATTCCCGACAACGACCGTTTCCTGCAAACTTCGATTAATTACCCAGGCTTCGGCGGGTTGGTATTGTTCAATAAAACTGTGCAGGGAACGCGTTATTTTGGGTGTGGTCATCTGTGCTGATTTCACTTCAACAGGCAGTTGATAGGTGCCAAAATCCAGTACAAAGTCAACTTCTGCCTGACTTTGTGTGCGCCAATAGTGAATACCAACCGGCTCGTGTTGAAAACGCAGGTGCAGCATTTGAAACACTAACTGCTGGAATTGTTGCCCAATCCACTCCGGACGCCCTGTGCTGTCAATATGACCCGACATGAAATTGGTCAGCCCGTTGTCAAGAAAATAGTACTGGGGCGCTTTGATGATCTCTTTGTTTTTATTCTTGAAATATGGGCTTATACCTTGAATAATGAACGTCTTTTCAGCATACCAAAGGTAGTTTTTTAAAGAAGCAACTGACAAATTGCAAGCACTGGCCAATTCGTTGTAATTGATCAGTTGCCCGGTACGATTGGCTAATAATTGAAGCAAGGTGACGAATGATCTTGATTTTTCCAGACGAAGCAATACCTGAATATCGCGCTCAATATAACCCTGAAAAATTTCTGCCAGAATAGCCCTTTTTTCTGGATTGGTTTTAGCCGTAACAACGCGCGGATAACCGCCAAACCGCAAAAAATCCAACAACAACTGTTCCTCCAGCACAGGGTCAATCGCCAGTATTCGAGCGGGTTGATCCCCGTAAATGCCTTCCGTTTTATAGGCTATATACTCCCAGACAGATACGGTGAGCAGGTAAAAGTTACGTTTGCGCCCAACCAGTGATTCCGCTATCTTTTCCTTTAACTCCAGACTGCCAGAGCCTGTGGCTATCCATTTCCAGGGCAGTTGCCGGTCATAAAGACCTTTCAAAAAAAGCCCGGCATTTTCTATACGCTGAACCTCATCAATGAACACGTAACCTCCTCGGTCTCCAAACGTTGCCTGAACGCGATCCACCAGCGCTTGCTGCGACTTGAAAAAAGGCGCATCCGTATCAATATCCAGGTTGAAAAATAAACAAGGATGCCCTTCATGTTTCAAATCGTCGGACAATTCGCGAAGCAACGTCGTTTTTCCTGCCTGGCGCGGGCCAATGACAAGTGTAATTTCCTTTTGCTGCAAATGCGCCCGGATTTGCTGGCTTAAATCCCTC
>JADZBJ010000184.1 GCA_020852155.1 Saprospiraceae bacterium
ATACCGGCAATGACCTGCGTATTTCTTTTGACAAGCATTTACGCGCTGTGCCATTCCCGCAGATCGAAGAACTCTATGATGAACGAGACATTCGCTATCCGATGGATGGGCATTTTATCCTGGAAGTAAAATTCAATCATTTTTGTCCGGCCTGGGTTCGGCCCATTCTGGCAAACCTTGAATTGATTAAAACACCGGCATCCAAGTATGTCATGTGCATAGACAGCCAGCCACGCATTCTGAAAGATCGCAAATACAGTCATTTTTACATGTATCAGCGAAGAACAACCTCCATCCAATCATCTGTATCAAGCGCTCAAAATAAACCCGAATTGTGTTAGAAGATTTTCAAACCATCAATCTGTTTCCGGTAACGGCCGCCGATGTACTGGCCAACCTCCTGGCTGCGCTCGTCTGCGGCATTGTCCTGTCTTTGATCTATCGCGCCACGTACAGGGGGCCATCGTACTCCGTCAGTTATGTCAATGCGCTGGTGCTGCTTACGCTGATTTCTGCCTTGGTGATTATGGTCATTGGCAACAATATCGCTCGCGCATTCGGACTGGTCGGTGCGATGAGTATCATTCGTTTCAGGACAGCCGTACGCGATACGATGGATATGGTGTTTATCTTTTTAGCCCTGGCACTGGGTATGGCTTGCGGTGTGGGCCTGAATGTCGTTGCGCTGCTCGGTGTCGCCGTGGCTGGCATCGTCATAACAGCCCTGACTTACACGCATTTTGGCGCACCGCGCCAGCGATTTCACCTGTTGCAAATTACCTACGACGGCTTGCGGGCTGATAGTAAGGATTTTGAAAAAGCCTTCGGCAAATACTGCCGTTCCAGCAAATTGGTCAACGTGAAAAACACCGGCTACGAACATGAAATGGAATCGTTTTACCACGTTCGCCTGAAACGCGACAGCATGAGCGAAGCCCTCGTGAAAGATTTAACCAGCCTGAATGCCGTCCGATTAGTCAATGTGTTTTTTGATGAAGATGATGTGAATCCGCCAACGCTGTGAAGACGCCTCGGCAAGATGTTAACGTGTGACCATTAATTTTCTGACTGTCGGATTTTTATCGTCTATATACGCAGCAACAATATAAGGCCCCGTAGGCCAGTTGGACACATCAACTGGCCAGACTTGCAAACCTGGCACATATGGTAATTCAAAAAACAATTGCCCAGATATGTTCCAAATCCTCACGCTTACACTTTGGCATTGAGGTAGATAAAATTGCACTTCCTTATTGGACGGATTGGGAAAAACCCGAAACTCGTCAAAGGACAGCGGTAATTCCGTTGGGTAAAGGTCATCAATCCCTAACGTATCACAATGGCTGCCTGGCAGGTCGAATAATCGGTAGTTTGGAAAATAGTTGATAACAAAATCAGACCACTTGGGCAGCCTGACTGCGTTTTGTTCAAACCTGCACGCCTGTCCATATCTGTCCGGCTCATGGATGACATGCAAATAACGCGTGGTACTGGCCGGGTTGATATATATTTTCCCGTCGGGTGCATTGCGCATCTGAAAAAAGGAAGTCGAGAAAAAATCATTGTCAAAAAAACGGTTCCATTCCTCGATCAGTTGATAATCGCCGTGCCCGAGGTTTTCTTCGCATAGATCAAACTGAAACAGGGCTTCGTTATTGTTAAAATAAAGGTAGCGGCTATTGGGCGATATGGCTAATCCGCAGGCCACTATTGGCTCTTCTGGATAGGCCGTATAGGGTGGTAGTTGGAGATACCTGCGAAAGATCATTTCCCCGGTACATCGGTCAAAATCAAAAATCTCTACCCCACTTGACCTAACGACCCGGCAGTATTTTCGCCCGTCGGGAGAGAAAGTGGCCTGTCCGGCCCAACTTTCATGCCCATATTTATCAGGGATGATTTCTTGTATGTAGGGCGGTGTGTCAATGTTAAAATAATACTTAACATTAAATGGCGGATATGGCGGAGGAAAGGATTGTAAAACAGGCGGCATTAAGCCTTCCGGGGAGAGAAGAATCTTCCAAAATTGTCTTTTCACTCCACGGGGCATCACAATCCACCAGTCCCGGCCATTGCCGTGCCTGACCGCTGCGATAGCATCGTGAAGGCTGTCTGCAACCACTGTTTCATTTTTTTGCAATACCCGACCCAGGCCATTATTGGCATCTACTTCTACTTCGGTGCAAAGCAGGCGGTCTAATATCACATCACTAATACTAGTGTCTGAAGTGTATACCAGCCTTAAATGTAACAAAAACACAAGGCTATCATGACCTGGCATTGGCAATACCAGGTTGCCACTTCTGATATAGGGCAGGCCATTGAATTCTTCACATTCATAATTATAGTTCACACTACCAATATTGATGTCATGCCCATTTTCCATGACCTCATGCCGCTTGTTGAACACAGAACACCCATTAAAATAAAATTGCAAATTACCGGCATCGTCATTGGCTACCGCAGAAATCGGGCCGCCAAAAATATCAAATTGCTCCACCTGAAAACCTTTGTCGTCAAATGTCAAATACATACCGCCAAATTGCTCGGTATTGGGTTGATCTGGGTTGGCTTGAGGGTAACCCAAAATCCAGGTGCGGTCATTTTTCGGCTGGCTGTACAAGACCGAAACTTGAACGAAAAAGAGCAGAAACAGGGTTAGTCTATACATAAATGAAAATATTTCGTTCAACAAAAAACAATGGCGCAGGTCGCACTCGAAATTAAACCTGCGCCTGATAATTTTATTTATTACCTGATAATAGTAAAAATGTGGGTCATGGGGGGAGTGTTCAGATTTTCTGACTCAACGCTGCACCGCAAATCGAGCAGACAGGCTGCCTTCAGGAATCATCACCTGCAACTGGTAAATGCCATTCGGCAAATGAGCAACGGGAATGCGTTGAGCGGTATTTCCGCCCAATTCGCCCCAGTCGCCTTCCATGATATTCCGTCCGGTCATATCCAGCACCTGAAAACGTACGGCACTGGTGTTTTTCATTTCAAAAGAGACAACCATTTCATCACTCGCCGGATTGGGTGCGAGGCTTAAATGCTGAATGGTTTCCAGCACATCATTCGTGGCGCTGATGATGGGTAATGGGTAAGTCGAACCATCCAGTTCGGCAGCCCACAACTCCAGTCCGGGCGACTGGTTGAGATACCCGGAGGCAAAAACGGTCAATGCCTGTCCTGTCAATGCGCCCAGTGCCGCTTCATACCGGCCAATCGGATTGCCAGTACCCGCCACAGAAAGTTCAACGAGATAAGTGGAAGGCGGTACGTTTTGATATGGCTCAAACTGTCCGTAGGCGACGTTATCAAATAAAATATTTCCGATAAAATCCACATTCAAGCCCTGCGCACACGGCGCACCGTGAAAGAAATTCACATCTACCTGGTTGACATTTTCAGCAAATCGGCGCGCATTTTCATCCACATAAAACTGGAATGGCGTCGCGGCATTACCCACAACACCCGTCGCCATGAATGTGTACTCTTTTTGTGTATCTAAAAAGAACGACTGCGTATATACCGCCTGATTAATGCTGGTGCTGCCTGCGGGTGCGACCGACAGATCGAAAGCGCCGGCAGCCGGATAAAACCCGAAGCCCGTAGCAGAACGGAATTCGACGTTTTCAGCAACCAGCACACCGTCGGGTGTAAATTCATCGCTGTACCACAGATCAATAGGCGCATCCGGCGCATTGTGTATTAACTGGGCACGAGCAAATGACGGCATGGGCAAAACAATACCGTCAGGCAGCATTAAGAAAAGACCAAATTTGCCTTCATCATCGGGTGCATCCAGCAAGCCACTGGCAAACAAAACGAGGCTAATACCACCGGTTCCGGTAAAATCTCCGCCATAAATACCATACACCTTCCTCAAATCAGCGGCGTTCAGAACATCCAGCAACTCGAAACCGGGATCCCCGACTGAAACGTAATTGGAAATTTGCCCGTAATGCAAATCACTCAGGAAATTACTGCCATCCAGCACCGATGCAAGGTTGATCGTCGGCATGTCAGGCACGCCGTGCACGACGGCTATTTCAAGCGCATCCGGTGAAACTGCGCTTTCATGCGCATTGCCTTTGACAATAAACGACAACGGCGCCTGGGCATTTCCGTTTTGCCCGCTTAGCACCACAACATACGTTCCGCCATTGGCAAATGAAATATTCTGGGTGTAAATGGCGTCGCTAACCGAGGCGCTACCCGACGGCGCTACGCCAAAAGGAATAGGGAAACCTGCCGGAACATAGGTGTAGCCTGTTGCCGTCCTGAATGCAAAATCATCAAACGCCAAATCATCAAAGGTGTAAATATCACGTGCTTCAGTTGGCGAATTATTCAAAAACTGAACCCTCGCCACCGGAAAAACCGGCAACTCGGTCACTGTTCCATCCGGCAATGCTGCAAACAAACCAAAAGGCGGAATTCCATTACTCAAATATCCACTGGCAAAAATGCGTAACGCCTGACCTGACAAACCCGACAAGTCAGCCATATAGGTTTGCAAAATCTGATCCTGACCAGCCAGTTTGAGATCCAGAAATAAAACAGTACCCGGCACATCCGTGTAGGCGCTTTGCTCGCCGTAACTCAGATCGGAGAATAAAAGCCCCAGGGTTCTTTCCGCAACATCCACCGCAGGCGCATCGGGAGAGCCGTGCATAGCAGATACCGAAACCTGACCCAGCAAGGAGGTTTCCTGGGCATCATCAAAAGCCTGAAGCACAAAAGGCCTGGCAGGACTACCCTTGACACCGCTGGCATAAACGGTGTACTTTTTACCGGATGAAAAGGTGGTCTGGAAATTAGCAAACGCAGCAGCAGATGAAGTGCTGTTGGCTGGCGCTACACCTATATTGATACTTTGATCTGCCGGAACATCAATGAAAGGCGTTGCGGTACGGAAAGTAAAATCATCCAGCCATTTCGTCGCACCGGCGTAAATATCTACTGGCGCGCCAGGGGAATTTTGAATAAATTGTACTCGTGTAGTAGATTCTTGCGGAATTTCAATCACCGTACCGTCAGCCAGGGCTGCATATAATCCCCAATCAGAATTACCGTTGATCAATCCGCTAAAAAACAGGTGGGCAGACTTGCCTTTCAGGGTGCTAAAGTCGGCCCTGCGCAATCCTGACGACACCGGGCTTCCCGCTGCGCGAAGTGACAAATGATACACATCGGGTGACAGGCTAATGTAATTTGAAAATTCGCCGTAAGACAACCCTTGCACTACATTGTTGGCGACCCAGAGGATGTCAATATCTCCCGCAGGAGCATCCGTCATGCCATGAAAAAAAGCCATGTCCACGACATTCGTATCCA
>JADZBJ010000185.1 GCA_020852155.1 Saprospiraceae bacterium
CTCTCGAAAAATTTAATTCTGCTCGGCGTTAAAATTTTCGCCTTAGAACCCGGCTAAGGCTGCAAATTTTGCCTTGATCAAAATCAAATTTTCCCTCGTTCGGCACAAACCCAATTCCCGAACACACGCTTAATGTTGACTATAGTAAATGTATGGCCTGAAGGGCTGTCTCTTATTTATGCCCTACGGCTCTGAGAATATTATCTTGCAAAGTGCTCAGCGAAATGGGTTTTTCCAGAAAAGAAAATGCGCCTTGCTCCAGGGCCTGGTCGTGTAAATGACTCATGGCACTGATCGCAATAATCTGCAATTCAGATGAGATAGTCTTAAATTCAGGTATGGTTTCGATGCCGCTACCGTCTGGCAAATTATTGTCCAGAATGACCACATCAGGGTTAAAGGATTGAATTACCTGCCTGGCGGAGGCCAGGTCTTGAACTGACTGCGCTTCAAAATGGCGTCGTGTCAAAAATTTTTGAAGCAACAAGCCTACTTCTATTTCATCATCTACGATTAAAACTTTAGTCATGATATATATTGATGTTGTTGGTTGTCATTTATACCCGGATGAAAATACTACGGGAGCATTCCCGGATTGAGTTGAAAGATTTTTCGGGTTATACCCGGGACAGGTCAAAATGTTTAGATGATAGATTGGCCCTGTAACAGTGCGCATGTCGGTCATTTTAACCCTGTCTGATATACGCACATAAAGTACTCCCAAAAAAGTGTGCCAGACTTAACCGGGCGATAATGGCAAAAAACGGGATTTTTTTGACCAACCTGAGTATATTTTCCCCAAATATCAACAAATTTTCGCTGGCACAGCCTTTTTGTGTAATCAATAGCAGTAAACATGCTTCCAACATTCACACACAACAAATTAAACATTATGACTACTCAAAGCAAAATCATTCTTGGCGTTGCCGGCGCCGCACTTGCAGGTTTCGCCATCGGCGTTTTGACCGCTCCTTGTTCAGGTGAAGAAACCCGCTCAAACCTTCGATCTTCGGTTAATGACGCTGCCAACCGCGCACTCAAAGCGCTGCGCAACGGTGAAGGCAACAAATCAGTAAGCGAGCAAATTGACGAACTGGTGGACACTGCCAAAGCCAAATACAACGAGGCAAAAGGCTATGCCAAGTCAAAAAGCGGCAGCGTTGCCGATTCGATGGAAGAAATCGTTGACGCGACCAAAGCAAAATACCACGAGGCCAAAGGTTATGTAAAGGCCGAAGTAGGTGCATAAAGCATTTTTGATGTTTTCTGTCTGATAGCAATCATCATTTCAACAGGAAACATCTCACATGCTATTACTGTAGTGTATTGAGTCTTGAATCTGACAGGTCCGGCAGGAATGCCGCGGCCTGTTTTTATTTGAAACAGGTAAAACTTTGGCGAAGGTAAAAGGTGGAGGGAAGAAGGTCTTTTGTTGGTTTTCAAACGAAATGAGTACTTTTTACCCCAAATACGCCCTCTACCTTCGGCCAAACACACGCTAACTGGCAATTAAATCAAAAGTAAGCCAGAAAATCGTACCGGCGCCGACAGTAGATTCGACATCAACCGTAGCGCCATGCGCTTTTAAAATATTCAGTGTAGATGCTAATCCGAGGCCCATTCCTGTTGTTTTAGAGGTAAAATAGGGTTCAAAAAGCCTTGTCAAATTTTCAGGCGGTATCCCGATACCATTATCACGCATGAAAAGGATGATCTTACCCGGCTTGATCCAGCTGCCGATTTCGAGCACGCCTTTCCCTTCTTCCATGGCTTCCAGGGCATTGATAATAATGTTGGTAAAAGCAATTTTCATCTTCGATTTATCCAGCATTACCTTGTCTTCGCCTTCGTCAAATGACCTTATTACTTTCATTTTTCGCAGGTTAATGCGATCGCTGGTTTCTGTCAGTACCTCTTCAAGGACACTTTGCAGGGAACAAGGCAGCAACTTTAACTCGGCAGGTCTTGAAGAATTGAGCAATTCAGTGATCAAATCGCTGATTCTGTTAGAGTTGCGCCGAATAATATCCACATAATCGTGTACTTCATGATCTTCGGGCAATTCAGCCAAAGCAACGCCTTCAAGCGCCAGGTGAATGTTGGTCAGCGGGTTACGCACCTCGTGGGCCAATGTGCGCATCAATCTGCCCGTAGCCTCCATTTTATCTTGCATGAGCAGGGCGCGTTGTTCGCGAATGATGGCTGTCATATCGTGAAGCAATCCCTGATAATATACCTGCCCCGAGTGATCCAGGTGCTTCTTGATGGACACGGCGCAAGTACGCACAACACCATCCTTGCACAAAATTTGAGATTCCTGGTTGATAACCTCACCCTCGGTTGTCAGTTTAAGCAATAAGGCTTCGACCTGTTCAGCGCTCTGAAAAAGCGACTGAAACGTCCTCCCGGTCAATTCTGCGGCCGTAAAACCGGTCACTTCCTCTGCGGCACTGCTGATGCTGCTCATATGGCCTTGCAGGTCTGCCACGAAAATCATGTCGCTGGCTTGCTCAAACAACATGCGGTACTTGCGCTCACTGGCGCGCAGCGCTCTGGCAGAAGCGGATTGCGCCAGGGCATACCGGATACTGCGCTCCATACGCTCCTCGTTGAGAGCATCCTTTACAATGTAATCAACAGCGCCTAATTGAGCAGCCGCCAGATCAACGTCGGCATTGTCCATGCCTGTGAGCAGGATCATTGGTTGCTGGCATTTTGCAGCAATGGCTTCAGTAATGAGGTCAATGCCGGTTTTGGCGCCCAGCAAATAATCTATGATATAAATGTCGTGTTGCTGTTCTTTCAAACGACTCAACCCTGATTCGTAAGTTGACGCCCAATCCAGTTTGAACTCCTGGCGTTTGATATTTTTCAGGGTGTCGGAAAGTAAAAAGTAATCGTCTCCATCATCCTCGATGATGAGTACATGAATCAAACTCATGGTTTTGGAATAGGAATTTCAACCAGATCAAACCAGAAAGTACCCAATTGGCGAATGGTATTGACCAGTTCTGAATAAGTAACAGGTTTGGTAATAAAGCAGTTGCTGCCAAGACCATACGTTTTGACAACATCTTCCTGCGCTTTGGATGTGGTGAAAACCGTTACAGGAATGCTTTTCAGTTCATCGTCTGATTTCAGAATTTTGAGGGCTTCCCGGCCATCCATACGGGGCATGTTCAGGTCAAGCAGGATCAGTCCGGGCCGCGGACTCGTTTCAGGGTTAGCGTATTGCCCCCTTCGATGCAGGTAATCCATCAGGTCAACTCCGTCTTTTACAAAAAGTACTTTGTTGGGCAATCCACTTTCTTCAAATGCCTCTTTGGTCATCAGGCGGTCATCTTCATCGTCGTCGGCCACCACTACAATAATTTGTTTGTCGTTTTTCATGTCAAAGTCCTTTTAATGAGCGCTAAGAGGTTGTTTAAAATTCACTAACTGGCTCAAAAAGGCATCTTTTGCCGCCATCCTTCCCTTGTTTTTCAGGCTGAAATCCCCGCTTCACCCCGAAAAACAAGGATCGGCTATCGCCAAAATCTGCTCGTTTTGAATCCAGCAGTGAAATTTAAACAACCTCTAAGATGGTAGGTTAGAACGGCGAATGTAGATTGAAAATCTTCTCTCTTGTCGCTGTTAACAAAATAGGTATAAATAATGCCGCATCTAAAAAAACGACACATTTCGGGTGTTTTTTTAGCGTTAATCTATCTTTTACAAATGTGTTACATCGTTTTACACGCAGCATTTCATGTTTACCCGCGCAGGCCGCCAACTTTGCCGCATATTCATCAATCCTTTTTTATGAAAATGTTCACTTGGTTCTCTCTTCTCTTTTTGGCTATTGCCTGCCGCAACACACCTGAAGAAACATCGCTGACAGGCGATAATTTAAACCTGGCACAATACGCCAGTGTGGCGGATTCCAACACCAATCATCTCGTATTCCGATCTGACGACGACGGGAAAACGTGGCAAAACATGAGCGCAGGTTTGCCCACTGGCGCCTATGTTGCAGATATTTATGTGAAAGAAAATGAAGTACTCGTGTACGGCAACATGGGTATCTATCGCAGCAGTATTCAGCCGGGCCGCACGCAATGGCAGAAAATGTTATTTCCGGAAAGTTTCGTCACGCAACTGATGCCAGCCGATGAAGGCCTGATAGGCCGCAGTGTGGACAATAATTTTTATCAGGAAATGCCATCGTCGGGCATCTGGATTCCACTGTACAAATCCCTGGAAAACCGGCCTTTATACACGATCCTGAAACTGGAAGGCACGACCGTTTTATCTGGGTCAGACAATGGCTTGTACAAATCGAACGACACCGGACAAACCTGGCGCAAGGTGTCGTCGGAAGATTTTGTATCGAATATTGTGCGCAAGGGCAACTTGCTGCTGGCCACTTCCAGCAAGCATATCCTGCGCTCAACCGATGGCGGCGAAAACTGGACGCCGGTGATGGAGGGCGTTGGCACTTATTTTGGATTGGGTACGATTGGCGACCGCTTTTTTGCCATCACCGACGGCAACGGCATGTGGGACGACATGATGGCTCAAAACGACAGCATGGCCAATCACTTGCTGATTTCTGATCAAAACGGCGAAAACTGGAAGCATTTTGAAAAAGCCTTCTTCGTGGGTCGTGATATTTTCAATTATCAGGACCACCAGCCATCAAAATTTATTAATGACCTGGAAACAAACGGTCAATACCTGTTTTGCAGCCTGAATTCGGGCATTTTTCGCTCTGCCGACGGCGGTATCACCTGGGAACTGGTGCTGACGCCGCCCAAAGGATTCATGTACCGTCTGGCTAAATCCGGCAAGACCATTTTTGCCGTAAAAGCCAACAGTCAGGGCGGGTGCTGAGCATGTTGATTATGCGTACTTTTAGGGCATGTTTTCCTGGAATGTCATGAAAAAAATCCTGTTGATGCCGCTGATCGCCTTGCCCATGCTGGTGTGGTTGTGGCGCAGTCCGCAATTAACACTTGAAGGAACGACAACTCCCGACGATGTTAACCTCGCACTGCGCCGCACCGCCGATGGCCTGCTGCGCCAAAGCGGCGATAGCACAAGCCGCATTCCAGCCATTGAACAAACCGGCGATCATACCTGGCGTATCCTGCTGGAACGCCCTTTCGATTACGAAGCACTGCCCGGACTGCTGCAATCTTCTCTGGATTTATACGGCATAAAAACGCCCTACGAAGTCGCAGTAAGGCGTTGCATTGACGCCGGTATTGATCTGGGCTATCATCAGGCCGACATTCTGGAGCAAGGGGTAGCGCCTTGCCAGGGCCGTGAAATGCCGGAAGGCTGCCATTATATTGAAGTGATTTTTGAAGATCGTACCTCTAGTTCCAAATGGTGGAGTTTGGCCCTGATCGCCTTATTGAGCATCGGGCTGGCGGCGGCACTGTTGTTGGTGAAAAAGAAGCCTGAATCTGTTACGCCCTCACACAATCCGAGCCTGATACTGGGCAACACCAGCCTGGATATTGCAGGGCAAATACTCGTCTGTGCAGGCCAGCGCCAAACCCTGACATTTCGGGAAACCAAGTTGCTTCGCCTGTTTATGGCACACCCGAATCGGCTGCTGGAACGGGATTACATTTTACAACAGGTTTGGGCCGACGAAGGCGTACTGGTGGGCCGGAGTCTGGATGTGTTCGTTTCCAGGTTGCGCAAAAAACTGGCCGCTGATTCCTCGCTGGCCATTGTCGCCGTGCATGGCATGGGTTATCGCCTGGATGCACCGCAGCCGGTATAAGTTGGGCGGTGTGGTCTGAATCGAAACGAGAAAATTTCAGGTACTACTCCCAGGCTTGCGTTTTCGGAAGCGCGATGTAAAATGTCGCTCCTTCGCCGGGCAGGCTTTCAGCCCACAGGGCGCCACCGTGATTTTGCACCACTTTTTTACAAATTGCCAAACCGATACCGGTGCCTTCGTATTCGCTGCGACTATGCAACTTTTTAAATGGCGAAAAGATGGTTTCGGCATACTGTGGCTCAAAACCGATACCATTATCCCGAATGCTGATCAAGACGTATTCCTGACGCTCGTCCAGTAAACTGTTTTGCATCTGACGAGCATCCATCAGCGAACTACGAACCTCAATTTCGGGGGCAATGTCGCTTTTTGAAAACTTCAGCGCATTCAGCAAAATATTCTGAAACAGTTGCTGCAATTGCGTTGGTATGCCCTCGATGACGGGCATTTCTCCGACATGAATCTGTGCTGATTTTTCATGAATTTTCAAGTCAACGTCAAGCATTACTTCTGTCAGAATTTTGCCCAGATCAACCTGGACAAAAAGGTCTTTCGTGCGTTTGGTGCGCGAGAGCGTCAATAAATTATCTATCAACAGGCGCATTCGCCCGGTAGCATCCATCATGCGGTCGAGGTACATCTGACAATCCTCGTCAAAGTTCGCACCGCAGCGCGTCTTTAGTCGTTCGCCAAATGCCGTGACTTTGCGCAAAGGTTCCTGAAGGTCGTGAGAAGCCACATAGGAAAACTGCTCTGTTTCTTCGTAGGCGCGTTTGATTTCGCTGATTTTCTTTTCCAGGTTATGCTGGATGTTTTTCATATCGGTTACATCGGCTGAATAGCCAATCGCCTTGACCGGATTACCCTGTGCATCACGCGCTATAACACGTGTACTGGAAATGAAATATCGCACATTGCCTTCAAACGTACGTAGCCTGAATTCCTGCACATCAATATCTTCATTCGCCGTCATCTGCCTGACCGAATGAGTTTCTCGTTCTTTCATTTCCACCTTGTCTTCGGGTTGTATATGCTGATAAAAACGATCAATAGGCATCCAGTCCTGAACATGTGCAGTGTATGGGTATTCCAGCAAATTCCAGAAATTTTCAGACCATTTCACCAGCCCTTCGGACATATCCCACTCCCAGGTACCGAATTGCAATAATTGCTCTGCATCACTTAATTGAATGGTGGATTTTCGCAGTTTTTCGCGCGTTTGGTACTCTTCTGTAATATCCCAGACAACCCCCAACAGTTTGTGTATATGCTGATCTTCAGCGCGCATGGGTTTTACATAAATCCTTAAACGTTTGATTACCCCTGTATGGGTTTGCATGTTCACCTCTTCGGAAAAAGCCTCGCCGGAGTGAATGCATTGTTTTACCCGTTGAATTACTTTTTCATCATCGCCATCGAGCAATAATTTCAGGAAATCTCTCGGATCAAAATCGGTTCGGTCAGCGCCTTGGAGCAGGTCGGCAATATCATAGATGCCGTCTGTCAGGTAATGGTGGCGTGTATCCAGGTTGTACTCCCATTTACCAAACTGGAAATGTTCTTCGGCGAGTTTCACCATCTGCTCTAATCGCCCTCGCTGGCGATCAATACCCATGCGAGAAGAAATATCTTCCGCGATGGCCAGATAACTAACGGGCGCATGATTGGCATCGCGTCGAAAAGCGGTAAAACTCACCCGCAATTGCATCCATTGTCCAGAGGCATCACGGATATTTAAAACCGTATTGACAAACTCTTCTGAACCGAGTGACTGCAGTTTTTGCAGCAGTTCGTCTTGGGCCTGTTTTTCCATATTGTCCAGGAAAAACCGCAATGGCGATGCAAGTTCCGATGCTGAATAGCCAAACAGTGATACCACCCTTGGGTTGGCATACAACAGCCTGAAACTGGCCGATTCCATGATGGCCGCCAGCAAGGGTGAGTGCTCGAACGCTGCCTGGAAAAACGCCAGTCCCGGGTTTTCAGCGGCCCATTCGGGCGATACGATATGATGTGCTGTTGACGCCATGGTAATTCTTAACGGGATAAAAAATCAGTGTACAGCATTTGCAAATAGGCTTGCGCATTTTGTTGTGCCATTAGGCTCGAATTGCCCGACCAGACATGCCATTCGCGGGTTGAAAAAGGCAAAAATGCCTCGCCATCATTCGTCACCCACCCCAGGCCGTTTTCATTGGTGTAATATCCAAAACCGCTGTTATCCGACCATTGCGTCAGGTCGCGGCTCCAGGGGAAATGCTCTTTCAACCGGGAAGCAGGATAGCCCATCAATCCGCCCAAAACAGTCGCGGGAATATCATGATGTCCGCAAACGGCTTTTACACGATGGCCGGGCAAGTCCGATTTTAAAGGTTTGCCGATCATCAGCAAAGGCACCTGACGAGAGCGCGGATGATCGAGCCCCATGCCGCCCGGCAACGAAGCGCCATGATCGGCCACCAGTACAAAAACCGTCCGGTCGTACCACGGCTGACGCCTGGCTTCTTCAAAAAAGGCCCCAATGGCCTTGTCGGCAAATGCCGCGCTGTTGAGGAATTTTTCGCGGTCGTTGTTGCCGTTCCACTGACTGCTGAAGGGCACATCATAAGGCGGATGCAGGCTAAGGGTAAGCGCCGTTGCGAGAAACGGCTGTTTCATTTCATTAATATTCAACAAGAAATGATGCAGCAGGCGTTCATCGTCCACGCCCCAGCGCTGCGTTTTTTCACTGCGCGAAAAATCACTTTCGGAGATGATTTTTTCAAAACGCTGACCGCGCAACCACGAGCCGATATTGGCAAAAGTCAATTCGCCGCCGTAGCAAAACAAGGTTGAATAATCGCCTTCCCGCGTTAGAATCCTGCTGACAGAATTCAG
>JADZBJ010000186.1 GCA_020852155.1 Saprospiraceae bacterium
CTTTGCCTGATTATTCATATTTTTATTTGATATTTTATGATTTTGAATACTGTAAAATCGCCTAGGATTATTTTTTTTAATCTAAAATATGGCTCAAAATTGTTGTTTTTCCTGGCTTGTTTTATTCTTCTGTTGTTGTATTCCAGTTGTAAAAAGGAGAAGATACTGGCTCCATTAGCCGTGATTGATTATATACATATTCCTCAAATTCATCCGCAATTCAGGGAAGCCGATCAGTATAAATACGATCTTGATTATATCTCGGCACTTCGAGTGTATAATGAAATATGGCATTCTGGCAGCCTGACAAACAGGGATGATACTATTTATTGCCTCAATCAGTTAGCCTGGCTGAATTTGAGTATGTACAGAGACTCCGTTGCAGGCAGGTGGATTGAAAAAACAGAACAATATATGACCCAATATGGCGGAATTTCGGCCATGGGAAAAGGCGAAGGGGATTATTGGTACAACAAAGCAGTATGGGGATATAACACAGGAAATGTTGACAGTGTAAGTCAATATTTGCAAAGAGCCTTGTACCACCACAGGCTGACGTATTCAGGCGCCCGGAACACAGAAAACGGTCACTTGAAACTAGCCAGAGACAATGAAAAGGCCGGATCGTTTTATATTAGTTTTAAGCCTGATTCCGCTTATAATTACGTGATGGATGCGTTTGATTTTTTCCAAAATCACCCTGACGATTGCAAAAAATACAGTGCTGAAGCCTTATTAACCTACGCTGTATTTTGCCGCTGGGAACGGCAGTATGCGACAGCTGCGACAATTGCACATCATGCCAGAATGTTGGCTTATGGGCAGCCATATGTTGACAGCATGGTTGTATTAAGGTCATATTGCATTGAAACTTACTCAGCAAGTAAAAGCAATCCTGATACAACAACCAAGAAATATTTAATTAAAAATAAAGACTATTTTTTATCCCTGTTCGGTCAATTATCCAGTACCAGAAGGTTTGAAGCCTACCCCGATTTTCTGTTTGCATTGAACAAAGCGATTTATGACACAAGTAGTGTTCATCTATATGCTAAGAACCTTGCGATGGTTTCGGGCGCCAATATTGGTAACGGGTCGGTTTTTTTTGACAGTCTTTACCACAAAGGGTTGTTGTATGAAAAAAAGGGGGATAATTTTCTTGATTCCAGCATATCCTATTACAGGCGATCGCTTGAGAATATGTATAAAAAAAAGAAGATGTTTCCGGTCAATTATTTAGAACTTGCTCAGGAAGCCATCGTTGAAATGTATGAAAAGCAAGAAAATTACGCGCAGGCATTTGCTGAAAACAGAAAGGATATTTTATTTGGTACTTCCTATGAAGACAGCCGCGATCCAGCCATTATTTCTTCCAGTGCATTGATTGAGGAAAAGAAATACCTGTATTACGCTTATGGTATCAGGGGAAGTCTGTATTTATCAAGGTATAAACATGAGGGTTACACCAGAAAGAGCGACCTTGACAGTTCCTTGTTTTTTCTCAATTTGTCTGACGACTTGTTCTTTCCAAATTTCATCTCATATAATGACGAAACAACATTGCGATATCTTTCCGAAGTCGGCGGCGATAGATATAACGATGCTGTAGAGGCTTCGTACTTGAAATACGAAACTCAAAAAAATCCTGAACAACGCGAACAAATTACTCAAAATGTATTCAAACTGCTCGAACACAGAAAGGCATTTTTGTTGTACAAGGATTTACGCCTTAAAAACAGGTCGAATTATAGCAGTAATGAACGGAAACTAATGGTGGAGCTCAGCCAGCAAAATGCTTTGATTAATGAGTTAGGCAGAACAAAAGAAAAAGACAAACTTTATGGAGCATTACAGCAACGTGATTCACTCATTTTAGCGCTGCGAAAAACGATTCCAGGATACTTCATGGAATCAACGAATATTAGCGATATGCATAATATCGTGTCCGGGCTTTCTGCTCAGAAAGCCTCACTGCTGCATTATTGTATCACTGATGACAACCTATATATTCTTTTAATTAACAGTGCAAACAGAGGTCTGTACCGTGTAAATATTCCGGCAGAAAAACTGGATTTACAATGCAACAACCTGACAAAGATTATTTGTGATTATCCGAGAATCAAGAATAAGACCATGCCTGGGAAAACAGACAGCCTTAAAAATCACATAAAAAGCCTTGAATCAACTTCATTAGAATTGTATGAAACCCTGATTAGCCCGGTTATCTCCTCTATTCCAGCGCATTTCAACAAACTTATTATCAGCCCGGACTCCAGGCTTAACTATTTTCCATTCGACGCTTTGTTGATGGCGCCAATAAAAAATGCCGACGCCAATTTTAAGGGTGCACCGTTTTTGCTGACCAGGTTCAGTATTTCGCTGACGCCAGCCTGGAAAATCTACACTTTTAAAGACAAACCCGATTGTATTGATGTTACTCGTGATATGCGTGTACTGGCCATGACTTATGGCAAGGATTCAACCGCTTTTTATAAACAATTAAAATTCGTCAGTCCGTTTTTCAAGGATTCTACTATTGGCATCGGAGCAGATTGCAATAAGCATTTTTTCGAAGAGTACGCGCCGGATAATGATGTTATTTACCTGTCCATTCATGCCAAAGCCGGTCAGGATACTTCCGACAACCTGTTGATTTTCCGAGATAGCCTCAAAGGGCGTCGCATTCCTGCCATAACCTTAAAGGCCAAATTGACTATTTTATCAGCATGTGAAACATCCCTGGGGAAAACCCATCAATCAGAAGGAACCTTCTCTATTGCCCGTTCATTCTTACAGGCAGGCAGCCAGTCGGTTGTTTCAACGCTTTGGAAAATCTCAACCGTTGGCTCGGCTGATTTATTCAACCGATTTTGGATGGAAGAACTTGGTGGCAGTAATTCCGTCGAAAACAGTCTGTTTAACGCAAAAAAGTCTTTTCTAACAAGCCCGCCAGGCGAAGACGCCGATTACTACCACCCCTATTATTGGTCAGGTTTTGTGTGCTATCGTTAAAGTTTTTGAACCAATAGATGTATGCCTTCAGCGCATGGAGGATAGGCAGGCCATTTTTATTTGGACCACTGCCACTTTCAATCAGTATTGTTTTAAGGTCAATCGCTGATAAGTCAGGGTCAATGCTTTTAAGCAAGGCCGCTGCGCCCGTTACCATGGCTGTTGCTACGCTGGTACTTCCATGGAAACCATTGGTTACTAATGATCCCTTATCGTTTGAATCTGGTATTTTCGTCGTGTAAATACCGTTACTTACATCGGCATAAATATCTGCGTCCTTGATATTCAGGTGCAGGAATGTCAATATGTCATCTACAACAATGATGTTATTACGCAATTCGCTACCATTTTCAAGCAAGGCCGCCAGTGATACCAAATTCGTGGTGTCATTCGTGTGGCTCACAACAACGAGTACATTTTTCTCTTTTGCTCGCTCCATGGCGTTTGTAAATGCCGCTTTGTTTTCTGGTTTTTTTGCTTCATCTATTGAACTAGCCATTGAAATGTTGATCACATGAACACCTTCGCCTGATAATCCCAGTATGGCTTGGGAAATATCGCCCGATCTGGAGCGTAACCGGGCTTCGGGAGTGATGCCTTTAATCAGGCCATTCCCGCAGATGATACCGGCACAATTGGTTGCGTGTTCACCACGACCAGAATTAGTGGAATCAACGTTGTTTTTCAAATCCGGATGTTCGCTCCAGACTAAACCTTCATCAATGATACCCACAATAGCATCCTCGCCTTTTTTGCCAGAGACAAGCCATACCTGTTGTGCATGAATTTTACTCGCAGGACTCATTTCCATCCAGATGTCGAGGAAATGATCGAAATTTGAAGTGTTCCAGTAGTCAGACTGGTGGTACTCTTTAAATCTGTCGCTAATCTGCGAGGTGGCTGTTTGGCCAAACAGCCATTTCATGATTTTTTTGACCTTTTTGGTATCCAATTTTGAGCTTCGTTTTGGGTGCATACTTCGATTTTCATTAATTCTGGCTCGAAAGGCGTTCCATTAAAGTTATCCGGATTATTCGTACCGCCAGGGTTGTATGCCCATTTAAACAGGATAGACAAGTCATCATCACGCAGCATCGGGTAGAGCGTTTCGACAAATATTAAAGCACCACCGTTTTTTCTTGCATCAGTAATTCCTGTAAAAAAGGTATCGTTAATATGTGTTTTTACCGATTCATGATTGAGAAAAACGGCATAAATCACCTCTTTTTCGGGCAATAGCAATGGAATAAAGTAAAATCCAGGGTGTTGGGTAGTGTCATTATTGACAATCCTGAATACCTTGTTTAAAGTATCATCCTGTGATGGGTCATCGGTATAGGCTAAATTCCCCAGGTAGTTAATCGTACTACCATTTGCGGTTTTTTCTTCTTTCCCAGGTGAATGAAAAATCTTCAATTTGCCAAAGTTGGATTGGCCTTCTTTGGTGTCAAACCCGTAACTCATTAATGTAGGGCAATCCCTTAGCCTGGATTGTGGGGTTGCTTTTATATCGCAGTGGTGAAACAGGCTTTCTTTGTGGACAAACGGCGGAACATTTTTGCCTTTTTCCCTGAAATTATGTAGTAAAGTACCTAAAAAGCCTTCCTTTGAAGGGGGGCTGTTGGGTTCAGTATCAAATTGGTCAATCAGGCCATTGGCATCCAGTGTATATTTAACTTCCCTGAACCCTTTGGGTATTCTGATCGTGGTGTAATCAAAATCAAGTTCTTTTCCGCTAACTTTTTTTAAAAACAGGCCGGTGTTAGCAGAGTTATCATCTTCAAAAATGAAATACTCCAGTTCATTGCCATCTATTCGAACGGAACGAAGCGACGGGTTGTTCTGTTGATGTTTGAGCCTGTTGTGTGCGTTTGATTTGAACTGGTTTGCGGCGTCAATTATTTTTTTTCCCTGATGAAATGGCCATTTTTCCATTGTTGTGTAAATTAGGTTGGAGTGAAAAATTAATTAATCGTTTGTTGGAGTTCCGTTAATACTTTTTGGGCTTTGTCTCTAAACATACTGCTTTCGGAACCTGTAAGGGCATTTAAATAAGGTTTGGCGTTTTCAACCTGATTGCTATATAAGTATGCCATGGCGAGGTACCATTTTATCTCAATATTCGGAAGGGATGGCGGTTCGGTGTCCAGGCTCTGTAAAATCGGAATAGCGCGTTCGGGCGCTTTTTCAATGATGTAGGCATTGGCCAGCAGAAATGCTTTGTATTGATTCGGCTGGCGACTGATTTCCTCTTGCAGAAGGGGTATGGCCTTTTTGTATTGCTCATTTTCATACATTAAAATGCCTGGAGAGACGGCTGAATTGTCAGAAGAAGTTCCCATTTTGGATGTATAAGGCGTATAGTAATTGCTGGCAATTAAATAACCGGCAGATGTTTTTTGATTCCATTCGGTCAGTCCCCACACACCACCTATTAATCCTGCAATGACCGCTGCTGCTGCCCACCACCAGCGCCGTGTCCATGAAACAGATACCGCGGGTTGCGCGGTTTTTTGCAAATGAAAGGCATGAGTATTGAACTTGTTTTGTTCAAGTGTAGCCAGTGTTGTTAAAAAAGTAGCTGCGGCTTCACGAAATTCAGTGTCGTTTTGTAATCGCGACTCTACTTCACGTTTGTTAGCGGCATTCAGTGTTCCGAGAAAATATGCTTCGAGCAATTCTAAATCATGATCGGTAAGTTCCATATCGCAATTTTTAGGTTTAGTTTTTAGGAGGAAAAAATCGGGAAGCGAATTGGCCTAACATTATTTTCACCTGGTTGGCAACACGCTCAATGTTCCATTGTGTACCAGATGAGAACACGTAGTTCATCCAGTCGGTTACATTGTCAGGATACAACCGCAGCCGCGGATTTAATTCAGGTTGTTGACGGGCATACGAATCTTGCAGAAATGATACGACAAGTTTTTCTCGGTGACTTTCAGCGAGCGCTTTGCCTTTATTGAACATTAAGGCAAATAACTGAGCGGTTGGATACGACATGCTCACTAGAGTAAAGTCTTCCATTCCCTGTGCCAAAACACTTTTTTCGACTTGTTCTTTATCCATTTTTTTACGCAGTTTTCCCAATTCACGAATAGCCCTGCGGCGCTCAACACCCAGTTCACTACGGCTGCGCATATTATACCCATTAAGCACTAATCGTGCATTTAAGTCATGATCAGTCAGACCGAAATCGTCGGCATTATCCGGGAAGTATTTCAGTAGAATAATGTCTCTATACAAGTCTCTTAATGCATAGGTAGCAAAATGCAGCATGAACATATCCGCGCTGTCTATTTCATATACTATGACTTCTTCATGCTGATCGTCTTCTGGTTGAGCAGGCTGAATCGGTTTCCTTTTCTCTTTTAATAAATTTCGCTGTGCAATCGAGGCGATAAAAGGCGCAAAAAAATCAGGCTGGTTAAGGTCGGCGCTGAAACGGTTGTTGCGCACCGCACTGCATGTAGCCTGAATGGCATCACTCCAGGCTTTATCTAATTGATCCTCATCATAATTACTGACGTAACCACCTCCTATCTTCAACATACGTTGAGGTGTGTGGTACTTTCTGTAAAGGGCTTCCCAACCCAATTCATAATTGGTTGTGATGCGTTGAAGGATTTCGCGATCGCTCATTTTTTTCATTTGAAATGATATACCGGGTTTTCAAAAAAGAAAACAATTACAAGCAAAATTTTTTTGAGAAAAATAAAAAATGCTCGAATACAGGTATAGAATGAAATATGGGGAACAGGTACTTCACAATCAAATAGTGGGCCAAGGTTACCCGGTGGTCAAAAAAAATTTTGAAAAAAAAGCGCTTGCTGGTGTTTCCTTTTTGCAACGCCAGGTATAACTGGTAAATGTTCAATTCATTTTGCTGCTGGAGAAAGCGCTTCTCCCTCTAAAAAACCAAATCGGGCGTGGTTGGCCAATGATCACGCCCTTTTTTCACCATTTCTATCAATTCAACCAATTAATTTATGAAAAACTGTAAAATGCTTTTAGTGCTGATCGTGTTTTTCGGCGCAAAATCTGTTCATGCGCAATTCGCTGCGTATTACTGTGCTAAAACGGGTATTTATGGTTTTTGTGTAGGCTCATCTGACGTAGAACAATGCGCCTATAACTATTGTGTAAGTTATGGCGGTCGTTCACCCCGTTTAGTTGGCAGTGTAGTCTATGAGAAAGGTTATGCCGCAATTGCAATTGGATATACAGCCAATGGGGGGCATGCGATTGGTGTTGCAGCGGGAGCCAGGACTCAACTGGAGGCAGACCGTTTGGCTTTACAATACTGTCGAAAATACGGCGCGGTTTCACCATACATTGATGCACGCGCTTTCGATCTTTAACCTGTGGGCTACCCGAAACCACCTATAAAGAAGTAGGGCGAAAAGCCGAAAGCGTTAGTGTAGGCTACTTCAATTTGTTTTCAAATGAATAAGGTTCAAGTTTTCTATTACATCATCTCTTGGGCCATCCATGTTCTCCCTCGATTATCAAACGCTTACTAAACTCACTCGTTACTCTCCTTCTATGAAACCTTTCATTTCCCTATGGCTGCTTATCGCGGCCAGTCTACCTCATGCCATAGCCCAACGGGCAACCGCCATAACGGTACCCAATATAGATTCCCTTCAGATTGAACACCGCGGACAATTCAGGATTGACATCGCGCAAGACTGGTTTGTAAACTGGTGGCCAGGGCTGAATTTCGACCGCAACTACACGCAGGGAACGTCGTGCACATACGCTAAACACGACCTGCATGAAACGATCTTTTTCCTCCCGCTCAACAAGGTGTTGAGATTCAGTGAGGAGTATCTCTATGCAGACAAGGACAACTGGATTGATCTGCCCTCCAAAATCAGCCTCGGCGTTACGGCTTTTACGCCGCTGGTCATAGACAGCATTTCGCCGGTTATTGGCGACCGTCCGTTTTCGAACGTTGTGTTTTTCTCTACCGAGCGCAATTATTATCGGCCTTCAAAGAAAATGCACGTCAGGTTATCGTTCAATTATGGCATTATCGGATCAAATGTGGCCAATTCATTTCAGTCTTTCGCACATAAGAGACTGATTCCAGGCCGACCCACTGATATTTCATGGGAGCATCAGATTTCCAATGGCGGCAAGTTTGCATTTCTGTTCAGCCGCCAGGCGACTCGCCAGTTTTTTGACAAAAAGATTGGTAAAAAACAGTCAATGGGATTGATGAAAGATCAGAAAGATGTAACAACCAACCTGAAAATGGCAACGGATAGCCTTTTAAACAAGCCATCTTGGCGTGCCGGCGCATCGTTGAGTTTTGACATGAACCTGGGTTGGTATAATTCAGTGGGCAGTACGCTTTCGTTCCAGTTGGGGAAATATGCGCCAAACGACCTGATTGATCTGTTTTCTCCATTAGACAACGGTGAAATGATGATCCCTTTTAATGAAACAGTATCCATTCCGCGCCGCCAGTACAGTTATTTCATGTTTGCATCCGTAACGCCGCGTATTACGCCTTATAATGCACTTATTCTGGGGCAAAAAGGTTCAAACGACGTCTATACGCTGCCATCAAGCGACTACAATCCTTTACTGCTTGATATTCAGTACGGCATATCTTTTTCCTGTCAAAAATTTAAAATGCTGGAGGGTAACAAATTGCGAACGTCCAAAATGACACTTAGCCTTTCAATCAGGCACCGCAGCTCGGAAATCAGGAATGCCACCTACAAACGTTGGCATCATTGGGGTGAAGCTGCCCTCGCGTTTCCGTTGTTTTGAGAATAGGCTTTGAGTATCTGCCGACCCTTTCCCTCAACATCAATTATCAGACAAAAACACCAGTCTGTTAGTTCAAATAACAATTTTACAGGATTCTGTTTTAGGCTGTAATAAGGTTGTTACCTTTGTTACAGCCAGTTGATCATTGATGAAAACGACTGGTTTAATCCCTGCAAACTACTTTCGCAGGAAGTTCTAACATCAAAACTACAGCCAATTGTCCGCACTGAAAATCATATTAGTAGATGACGAGCCTGATGCACTGGATGCCCTTGATGCAGTGTTGAAGTCGCTGCAATTGCCGGAAAAACTTGAGGTATTGGCCAAGTGCAACAACACCCGGGAAGCCGCGGCAGCCATTATTTCGCATCGTCCGGCCCTGGTGTTCATGGATGTTATAATGCCCGATGAAACAGGGGTTGAATTTCTTAGGAAACTCGAAAAAATTGACTTCAATGTGGTTTTCGTTACGGCTTATGATAAATATGCTCTGGATGCGATCAAACTCAGTGCACTGGACTATATCATGAAACCCGTCATTGCCCGGGATGTGGAAGACGCAGTGAAAAAAGCATTAGCCTTACAACACGCCAAAGAACAAGCCCTGCAATACAAATTTTTACATCAGGTTTTTCAAGGACAACGCGGGCACATCATGCTGCCCAATAAAGATGGTGTGCATGATATAGTTCGATTTGATGACCTCCTTTTTTGTCAGGCGCAGGGCTATATGACCCTCTTCCAACAAAAAGATGGCAGTGTCAATGTTACTACCAGAAACCTCGGAGAATATAAAGATATTCTACTGGAGGCCAATTTCAAACAAACACATCAATCCTGGTTTGTCAATCCCGCTTACATTCAATCGTATAACAGTACCGAGTCAACCTTGAAAATGACAAACGGAAAGGACATTCCTGTTTCATTAACCTACAGAGATAGTATTCAACGATGGTTGAAACAGGATAAATAACCTTTCCCCGGTTTCAATAGAAGTCATTTCCAGAGCATTGGGTGAAATGGCCGATGCTCTTCATCGCGAATATCTTATGCAATCCAGGTTAACAGTTCCGCATGATGTCGCCAGAAAACACAGAAAAAAAGCATTACAACAGGTAAAACCCGTCGAGGAAACGGTCAAAAAAAGCATTAAACTGGCCGTCATCCAGGGATTTTCACACAACAAATCCATTGACGCCGGATTTACCTATCTCGGGCAATTGATTGCCCATGATTTAAGCTATCCGTTAATCAACAACCAATCTTTTAAAACAGCCCTCAATTTGCAGACGCTGTATGGTAGCGGTGTGTACAGTGATGTGGAGGCTTTACTTCGTTTGCAATCCAATATTCAACAACCATACGAACCTGCTTTTAACCCCGACCAATCCATTGTTGAAGCGGCCAGTTTTCGCTACCGGCGCAAACTATTTGCTTACGACGACGACCAGTTGATTGAACATGTTGATTTTATCCGCGACGCGCAGCAAAAGGCGATCCTGAAGGATGCACGCAATGACAATAACTTCATCATTGCGCAGATAACCCTTACCTGGATGCGCTTTCATAACCAGATTTGTGGGTACCTGTATGCATCTAAAAGTTATGCGACTGCTGCTGAATTGTTTAAAGACGCTCGTTTGCTGGTTGCTGCCTGTTACCGGGATGTGGTTGTGCAGCAATACCTGAAACTAATGACATCTGCGAATATGGTGGACGAACTACTGTCGTCCAATCGCAATTTTCAAATGTTCAGGTATAAGCAACCGCCGATACTGATGCCGGAATTCTCGGAAGCAGCCTTCCGAATGGGACATAGTCAGGTGCGTAAGTCTTATAAATTTCATGAAACGCACGACGAATTTCCGGTGTTTTCAAGCAACCCGGAGACCATGGATTTGCGCGGCAGCATAGACCGGCTTGACTCGGATAAAAGCATTGCTCTCGAATGGCGGTTTTTGTTCCGGTTCAAAACCGACGACGATCAAACCCTGCCTTCGAGCAGCATTGACCATTTATTGACGCCATCGCTGTTTCACTTGCCGGATGATACCCGATTGGTAGAGTTGGACATCGAAAAAAATGATCTGGTCGGCAGCTGTTTTGTCAATGCCATGAGGGTTTCATATTATGATTGCCTGTGCCAGCAGGACCTGGAAAAAATCCTTGAGCGAGAAGGCAATCACGGCACACAATTCGGAAATGTTCGGAATCTGCCGCTCGGCCTTTACGTGTTACTGGAAGCCGAAATATTAAACAATGGCAAAACTTTAGGCCCGGTTGGCGGTCGGATTATTGCAGAACAAATCACCTGGGCTGCCAAAAATATTCCACGACCCCCCAAGGTTGTTATGGCCCGGTTAACTGACTGGCGACGACAAACAGAGCCTGATCATTTGACCATTCAAGATATAATAACATTCGTAATAGGTAATAAGTAATAGATTATTAGATAGTTAGCCTTTAGTACTCTACAAATTACAGATCATGAATCACCCGGGTTTGTTGGGTGAGCGCCGATGTTGAATAAATTTCGGTTGCTCCCCAACAGACTTATTTAACACACATTTGCCATGGCTCGATTGTTGAGAAACAATGACAACCCCGGAAGTATTTCCCTGGATATCCAGACGTTTGATCAAGGCGTCTCGCGGTATGCTAATGCTGATTTGAGGGCGCAGAATCTGAACATGCCGCTGTACACCAACATCAACGTGTTACACATCAACGCCTTTTTATCACAGGAATCGCTGGCAAAATGGCTCGACCCTTCAAAAGATACCTACCTGA
>JADZBJ010000187.1 GCA_020852155.1 Saprospiraceae bacterium
GAGTATGCCTTTGCGTTGGGCATGAAAGGCGACCAAAAAAGCGCGCACACGGTGTATAGTTCCATCGCAGAACAAATGGCCGCCTACACCAGCAGCGACTTCCCTCTGCGCTACACCTATTTTGGCAAAAATTTTGTCATAAAATGGGACGATTACGCCCCTTCACAAGGCGAGTTTTTGTCCGGCTACGCCGAGACATCTTACAACAATGGCGCCTATCAGGATGCTGCCAATTATGGCCGAAAAGGCTTGAACCACAGCCATGCCACGGGGTGGTTGAAATATGTTGCACTCCATAAAATCCTGGATGTGTACACCAAAGCGCCCCAATATGTGCCTGTTTCAGAGCGCCTCGAACTGGCTCAACGCTCCATCAAAATGTACGATGCCATGCCTGAATCAGAAAAGGAAACCATCGCCAAATACAAATACCCGACGGTCATTCGCGGCGCCGATATTTTGCTGGAAGAAGCGCTCAGCAAAAACGACAGGGAAAGTATCAGCCGATGCGCGGATGTAGCGCCGATTCTGATCAAAGTGGGCAAAACCGACCCGCAGACCCTTGAAATACTTGAACTATGCTATAAAAACAACCTGCCCGGCGACCAGGCCTTCGCCGAAGCGGCTGAACAACACGCCAGAAAAATGAAGGGCAGCGCCCCTGTCAATTCATCTTTTATCGCACTGGCTGCCACGGAGCGACTGGCCTACATGACGGCGGCAACAGACTGCGAGCGCATGGCCAAAATTGCCGGTCTGTACGGATACTGGGATCGCCCCGAAAAAGAAAAAGAATGGCTTAAAAAGTCAAATACCTGCAATAGCGACCGCATCAAGGCCGAAAAGAAAGCCGCAAAACAAGCCCGCCGCAGTAATTCAGGGTTTAACATGTACGCAGGAGCCTATATCCTGCCGCTTTTTTCCAGCAGTGAAAAAAGGGATTACGGTGGCGTGCTGAACATCGGCGGCCGAAAGACAATGATTGAATTTTCTTATTTGAAAATTCAAAAGAAAAAGGAAAACACCTTCGACATGTGGGCACGTGAAATTGATGCTGAACAGGACGACCTCTCCACCTGGGATGGCTACTACGCCCACGTGCAACCCAAATTCATGAAACGCTCCATGTATTGGGGCCTGCTGTTGGGTACGGCCCACAAGGAATTTTCAACCATGACCGTCAACGTGGTCAATGATGCCACCACTGCCGCCGGAACGGCTGATTTCACGCCAAAAGTCGAGCAATACATCGCCATGTTGAATTTTGGCAGCATGCCCCTGTTCAAAGGCTTTGGCGCTGACGTGTACTTCGGCATTGGCGCCAATTACAGCCGCTTCGATGCAGGCACCACCATCAACAGGGCTGAATACACCATTGAAAATCCAATTCTGGAAAACCGGAAAGAGACGTATTTCGGACTTATCATGCGCGTCGGCATGACCATGGGGATTAATTTCGGAAACGGGAATATGCGCTAAAACGGTGATGGCCTTTTTTGTATGATGTGTCATGTTGAGCGCAGCGAAACATCTGCATCCCACGAAGGTCAAAACAAGCCATCGCATTGAAAATGCTCGCGAGCATTTTCAATGCGATGTGTTACGGTAGCAAGTCTCCGACTTGCATGATTTCTCTTGAATTACCAAAACCAGGAAGTCGGAGGCTTGCTGACGTGAAGTGTCGCGTCGGAGACGCTCACCAGCAATGTCGGGAAATGAAAAAACGTGCCAAATCTGGGAAAATCTGTGCCTTCCTAACGCAACGTGTTCCCCTCTCCCCCATCACCCAATCGAAACAATCGAATCAATCGAAATAATCGAATCAATCAAACCAGTCCTTCCCGCAGTAAATCGTGCAGGTGTACCATGCCGAGGTACTGCCCCGTTTCATCCACAACCACTAGTTGCGATACCGCGTACTGACGCATTTGCGCCAGCGCATCAACGGCCATGGCATCGGGGTGAATGATGCGCGGATTAGCCGTCAATATATCCAGCGCCTTCAGGTCGGGCGACATATCCGAGCGCTGGAGCATTCGGCGCAGGTCGCCGTCAGTGATGATGCCCAGCAGATGACCAGCGTCATTTAGCACAGCCGTAGCGCCAAGGCGTTTGGCTGAAATTTCAAGTAAAATCGTGGCCAGATCGGCATCGGGCCGGACAGCAGGTTGACCATGTTGATGGCACAAATCCCTGACCCGCAGATAAAGTTGCTTGCCCAGTGCGCCCCCCGGATGAAACTTGGCAAAATCCGCCGCCGAGAAACCGCGACGGGCCAGCAGGGCAACGGCCAGCGCGTCGCCAAGAGCCATTTGCGCTGTGGTACTGGCTGTCGGCGCCAGATTATTGGGGTCGGCTTCCTGTGCTATGGGCGTCCAGAGCACATAATCCGCCAGGCGCGCCAGGGTACTTTCACGCTGGGCCGTCATGGCAATCAGGCGATTGCCGAAATTTTTCACCAAAGGCGCCAGCACCTTGATTTCGGGCGTTTCACCACTCTTGGACAGGCACAACACCAGATCATCAGGCAGAATCATACCGAGGTCGCCATGAATGGCATCGGCAGCGTGCAGGAACAGCGATGGCGTACCCGTTGAATTGAGCGTAGCGACAATTTTCTGCGCGACGATGGCGCTTTTGCCGATGCCCGTCAGCACTAAACGGCCGCGCGTGGCGGCGACATCTTCCACGCAGCGTGAGAAGTCGGAAGTGTCGTCCAGGCTTTCTGCCAGCGCATGCAGGGCATCTGCTTCGATGCGCAGGGTTTGCTTCGCAAGATCAATCGGGTGCATATTTTCCATGAGCTGTATATTGAACTGGCGAATGCAATCGCCGGTAAGCGCCGCAAAGGTCAACCGCTACCTGATTTTATCGAATATTTTTCCCTGAAAAAGACAGATTTTTGCCGCCGCACCCAATTCTTTTGGTGCATGCAACGCCGTTTTGAAAGACTCGCGGCTGCGAACTTCCAAGAATCCTGAAAATCCAGTCTATCCTGACCATCCGGGTATAACATGACCAACGAACAGTTTAAAGCCTTTTCGCCCACCATTCCGACACAGCCCGGCGTGTACAAGTACATTGACGACCAGGGCGTTATCCTGTATGTGGGCAAGGCCAAAAACCTGCGGCATCGCCTGTCGTCGTATTTCGGCGACAAAAAACACCAGTTGGCCAAAACCAAGGTACTGGTCAGGCATGCCCACCACATCGAGTTTACCATCGTCGAAACTGAACACGATGCCCTGCTGCTTGAAAACACCCTCATCAAGCAACACCAGCCCCGGTACAACGTCCGGCTGAAAGATGAAAAGTCGCCGCTGATTTATATCTGCATCAAATACGAGCGTTTCCCCAGGGTCTTTCTGACGCGCAAGGCTTTCAAAGACGGCTCCACGTATTTCGGGCCGTATTTGCAAAAATTCAGGGTCGAACAAATTGCTGAACTCATTCGAAAACTCTTTCAACTGCGCACCTGCGCCCTGGATTTATCCGTCCAGAATATTGAAAAAAAGAAATTCAAACCCTGCCTGGAATACCACATCAAAAACTGCGCTGCCCCTTGCGTGGGCTTTGAAACCGAGCCGGAGTACAACCAAAAAATCGAACAGATCAAGAATATTCTGAAAGGGAATTTTGCAGCGGTAAAAACGCATCTCCGCGACGAGATGCACCGCTTTGCGGAAAATATGCAATTCGAACAAGCCCAGCAGATGAAGGAAAAACTGGCGCTGTTTGAAGATTATCAAGGCAAAAGCACCGTCGTTAATCCCAATATCCACGATGTGGACGTGTTCGCCATTGCCGACGACGAGAAAGAAGCATTTGTCAACTACCTGAAAGTGGTCAACGGCGCAGTCATCCACACGTTCACACTGACCCTCACCAAAAACCTCGATGAAGACCGCGAAACGCTGCTTTTTTACGCCATTCAGCACCTGCGCGAGCGATTCAATAGTATAACTGAAGAAATCATCGTCCCTGTCATACCCGCCGAAGGGCAAGAAGACGGCCTGATCTGGACGGTGCCTAAAATCGGCGACAAGAAAAAACTGCTCGAACTGGCAGAGAAAAACGTGCAATACCACCTCTTGCAACGCAAAAAACAGGAAGCCAGCGCCACCAACCGCCAAACCTCGGCCGAGCGCATCCTGCGGACATTGCAAAGCGACTTGCACATGTCCAAGGCGCCGCTCTGGATTGAATGTTTCGACAACTCCAACCTGCAAGGCACCAACCCGGTATC
>JADZBJ010000188.1 GCA_020852155.1 Saprospiraceae bacterium
AAATCCTTGAAAATCAGGAAAATCAATCATTTAAATCTTCAAAATCATTTAAGCGAAAAACATTAAACAATGGCCAAAAATAGACCTTTTAGGATCTACGGGGTACATGCTTAACCAAAACCTTTCTCACCCTTCCATTTTAGCCGTATTCAAAGCCCTGAAGCGCCACAGCCCGACCAGCAAAATTGTAATCGGAACCAGCGAAAAATAAAACGCCTTCTCGCCGCCGAATGCGCCAAAAATATGCCCAGTAATGATGGAGCCTGTGGTGCCACCCAATGCTGAAAATACAATAATCAAACCCGACATCAGGCCGTGTTGATTTTTAGGTAAACCACTTAAAATCAGGGAGTTAATAGCCGGATAAACAGGCGCAAGGAACAACCCGATGATCGGAAAAACAAAAGCAGCCAGTGGGGCATCCGACCAACCCGTCACCGCGTGCTGACCAGCATCGCCCGCTAAAGGGATTGCCAGCAAGACCATCGCCGCAGCCAGCAACAGGCAACTGGTTAATACGGTGTACCAGTTGAGTTTTTTCATCACAATTCCTGCCAGAAAACGCCCCAGCGCGGTGCTTCCAGCCATGATACTGGCCATTTGAATGCTCAACGAGGTAGGCAACTGAAGGACTTCTTTATTAAAGGTCGGCAACCAACTCATGATGCTTTGTTCGACCAGCACATAGAAAAAGGCACAGACGATAAACACCAGCACCAGGGGTATTGCCAACAATTTGAACATTTTACCCAGGTCAGCCAGCGATGTGCCTTCTGCATTGTCAGTTCGGGCAGCCCCTTCGTCCAGACGCGCTATCCACAACAGCACAAATGCCAACGACGACAAGACACCCAGCAGGTAATAAACGCGCATCCAGGCTGTGCTTTGCGGATTCTGATCGTCAACAAAGGCACTAAAGACAAAATACCCGACCAAAATACCGACCATGAAAAACGACTCGATGAAATTCATCAGGCTGATATGCTCCTTTTCGTCTTTTGTCACCAGGCCAATCGCCCCGTAAACCGACATTTTCACCAGCGCAAAACCGGCGCCGGCTGCCGCAAACAGCAATTTAGTTGCCCAAAATGAAGGCATTGACGGCACTAAAAAGCAAATAATCGTAACCAGGCCAATGGCAATCAACATGGCCTTTTTGTAGCCTAGGCGTGTAATCCAGGAAGAAAACAGGAAGGAAACAGCAGCAATGCTCAGGTCTTTAAACGCTTCGAGTACAGAAGCCGACCCTTCGCTGATGCCGAAGTTGTTCTGTACCTGAAGAATTACGGTGCCAACGCTGTTGAGCAGTATGGCAAAAACAAAATAGTTGAGGAAGAGGGAAACCTTGATGGCCCAGTTTTTCATAACGCAGCGGAGAGTCAGATTGAAAAATAGTAACTGGTTAGGTTAGCGATTTTGGATCAAAAAAGCGGCTTTGTTGATCTAAAATCGCTAACCTAACCAGTTGCGAAAAAAGATGACCTAACCTTTCGGCTTGTCTGGCGCAGGCGCACTGGCGTGATAATCACGTTGCACCCGAACGGCATAATCATCCAGTAATTCGATGATCCGCTCGTGCTTTTTGGATTGTACAATCAAGCCGACGTGGTTGGACATGTCTGTCATTTTCCAGGCGATTTCCGGGTCGTTGAACTGACTGATGTCGGGCCATTCCTGTCGGGCCAGTGATACAATGATACCGGCGTAGTCATTGCGCACCTTGGGCAACTGATATTTTTCGCCGCGCGCAATCGATGATTCAAGCCGGGCCCATTCATACCAAAGGTTAATACCTGAAGACGCTTCTACCATTTCGGCCAGGTGCGCGCCGCCGACGCGTGAGGCCGTTTCCAGAAAATAGAATTCGCCTGTTTCGCGGTTGCGGATAAACTCCGTGTGGCTGGCGCTGTATTGCATACCAAAGGCTTTCATGACCTCGGCATTCAGTTTGGTGAGTTTTTTGTCGTCGTCAGAGCCAAAGGGCACGACCACGCTCCTGAAAATACCGCCGCCGTGCGCCACGTCGAATGGCGTGGAAAGGTATTTTGACACCCTTGAAAAAATGACTTTCCCACCTTCGCTGAGTGCGTCAACGTGATAGACATCGCCGGGTTTAAACTGTTCGACCAGAAATTGATGGCGGTTGCCGCCCAAGTGGTCAAGGTGCGCCCAGAGTTCTTCGGCGCTATTTACTTTTTTCATACCCGTAGCCGAAGCCTGTCCACGCGGTTTGACAATCCAGGGTGCTTCGACCGTTTGGGTGAAACGAAGTATGTCTGCATCATTGAACAGGTCAGAAAATGCCGGACAAGGAATACCGCTGTCACGCGCTTCGACACGCATGGCCAGCTTGTCGCGGAAATGTCGGGCAGTGGTTTGTCCCATACCGGGAATCCGAAAATGTTCGCGCAGGAAAGCCCCTTTTTCAACGTCAAAGTCATCAAGCGACACAATGCGGTCAATTTTTTTGCTGCGCATGTGCCATGCCAGTCCTGCGGCGACATCTTCCATATTCCACTCATTTTCCGGCCCCTGCGGCACGTAGAAAATGTCGTCTATGGCCTCGCGCGCCCAGGGTTTATGTTCTAGTTTTTGGGAGGTGACGAGATAAACCTTAGCGCCGGTTGATTTCATGCCGCGCAAAAAATCATTCCCTTTAAAATAACTGGCGATACAAAGAAAAGCGGGAGCCTGATTCATACTCACGAAGATGGATTGGTGTGATCGTTAAGATGGTGTGTATTGTTGGGCAACAATACGACACGCGCCCAATAATCGCATCATTTCGTGTGAAAAAATCCGACTTCAATGCAAAATACCTGCCGTATGCTACTGATCCAGGCTTTCCAGGCCAAATGCCTGAATAATGGCAGCCATTTTTGCGCCGTCAATTTCGGAAGCAGGCAATTCGTTGGCCCAACGTTTCCAGTCTTTCCCGGCCGATTTGCGCGCCTGCGCAAACCATTCGCGCCCTGTCAGGTAAATGCTGAAATCGCGAAAACATTCCCAGGCAGAGGCATATTGGCGATAGCATTGTCCGTTCAGGGATCCCTTAGGGCCGTCCCATTCCTCCTCGCAGGGCACTGCAAAGAAGTTGTTAGCGGTTTTGGAAAGTTCCGTCTCGCCGGCCTTGCTCTGCAACATGGCTGTTGCCAGAATCACTGAGGCCGGTATTTTAAATTTTTTGGATTCTGCTTTGGCCACCGCGCTGAAACGTTGGACGAAGGCTTTGCCCGCGTCGGCGTCCAGGTGCAAGGTCGTTTCCGAACGGCTGGAAGTCAGGCTCAACTGTGCCGTGCCCAGGCTGGTGATTTTTTCTGTTTGCGCTTGTTGAAAAGCGTTGGATGCGTGGCTGAAAAATGTTGTTTTTTTCCAAACCAGTATGCCCAAAACGATCAGGGCAAGCACCCATGTAAAGCGATTTGTTTTAAAAAAGTGTGACATTGTGGATGGTATTAAATTGTTCAAAAGACTGAAAATCAATTGTTTTCAGATTTTATCACAACCGGCTGTCATTATCCTCAATGCAAACGTAAAACAAAAAATTTAATTTAAAACAAATAATTTTAAAAAATGTGTGTGTGGTTTGTTATTTGGGGAATTGGTTATTTGTTGAAATGGCCCGGCGAAGGCCTGATTTGCCCTTAGTGGGATGCAGATGTTTCGCTATGCTCAACATGACACATCACACAAAAAATGACAATACTGTTATTTGCTTATTGGTTGAACGCCACGACAAAACAAACAACTTTTAACAACTTCAACTTTCAACAATTTCAACCTTCAACAACTTCAACTTTCAACTCCCCGGCAATTCCCTGTGCTAGCGCTTCGGCAGCGGGTGGGTTTTTTCTCAGAAATAATTCCGGTTCGATGAGTTCAAGTTCGGAAATAACGGGCTGCCCTGCGGCATTTTTAATCATGTCCACGCGGGCGTATGTGGGTGCGGGGGAGCAGACCGCAACAGCCTGGAGGGCCAACTGTATTTCGACTTCGGTGGCCGTATGCGGATGGACGCTGCCGCCAAAATCATCCTGTACCCTGAAATCGCCTGCTTTGACGCGCTTCAGCACGGCATGTTGAGGCACTCCGTTAATCACCACAACGGAAACTTCTCCATCGCGCGGGACACTTTCAAAGAAAGGTTGCACGAGCATTGCTTCCTGTTCGAGTAACTTGTTGAGGTGAGCCGTCATTTCAGGCGCGTTATCAGGTTTCACGCGATAGGTTTCACGTGCTGCACCGGCCACGCAGGGTTTGATGACCAGTTCTGAGGTGTTGAAATGCGCGAAATATTTATTCAGGTCAGCCACCTGCCCTTTTTCAAGGGCCACAGTTGGCACGATGGGGATGCTCCTTTCTTGTAAATCCAGCAGGTAATGCTTGTCGAGGTTCCAGCGAATCAGCGATAAAGGATTGATGAATCGGACCTGGCTGCCAGCGTGTTCCAGCCAGGCCATGAACGCCTGAATTTTGTAGAAATAATCCCAGGTAGTTCGGAACACCGCTACACGGGCAGAAGACCAGTCAAAGTCAGGCGTATTCCAGTCAATACGCCTGACTTTAAGGCCGTGCTGTTGCAATGCTGCGGTGAGCAAGGCGTCGTCTTCCAGGATTTGCTGTACATACCAATCCGGGTCAACGGGGTGTTCGTACCTCGCCTCCGTCAGTAAAAGGACGTCGTGTGTTGTCATGGACGTTTATGCCTGTGCTGTTGGCGCGCCAAAATTCATTGGCGGGACAGGTTGTTCGACGTCTTCGATTTTGCCGAATTGCATTTCATATTTCTGAACGTTGTCGCGCAGGGCCAGCAACAGGCGTTTGGCATGTTGAGGCGTCAGGATGATACGTGATTTTACTTTTGCCTTGGGCATGTTAGGCATCAGGCGGATAAAATCAACGACAAATTCGGAGTTGGAATGAGAGATGATCGCGAGATTGGAATAAACGCCTTCAGCAACTTCTTCTGAAAGTTCGATATTGATGGCGGGGGCTTGTTGTTGACGGTCTGACATCTTTTTGATGTGATAATGAGATGATATGATAATGGGTTGCTGGGGTCGGCAAAAGTATGAAGTAAACGTCGGAAAAAGACTTGCTTCAGCCTGTATTACACACGATTTCGTACGTTCGTCGCCTGTTATGCAACGTTGATGGCAACAAGTTTGCCAAAAACCTTTTGAAATGCTCCATTGGTCTAAGCGGTATGATAATTTGGGCAAAAAACGGGTTTGGCAGCCGAGGGCTGACACAAACACTGCAACTTTGTCATTCAATTTGAAAACTGTCAGTGCCAAAAGTCATTAAAAAGGGTAGCATTACAGTATTATTCGAAAAAATCCATCATCATAAAGGTTAGCCCATGCGTAAACTTTCATTATTCATCCTTTTTTGTTTTGCCTGTTTGGGTGGTGCGCTTGCACAGAAACCCTGGCAGGCGGTGCTGCCCGAACAGGTTGCATTGCCCGATGGCGCACAACGCCATATCGAGCCGTTGAAATACACGGCTTACAAACTCGACTTCCAGTCTATAACAAATCAACTGGCCGGCGCGCCTGTTGAAAACAGTGCTGCAGCGCGACAGTCTGCTTTCACTGCTGAATTTCCGATGGCCGATGGTCAGATGGAGCGTTTCAGTGTTTTCCAGGTCGCCACGATGGAGCCCGAACTCGCTGCCAGGCGTTCAGAAATCCGCACCTATGCCGGGCGTTCGCTGAACACCGCCGGTAAAAGCATTCGCATCACGCTCTCTCCTTATCGCGGTTTTGAAGCCGTTGTATTGCTCGCCGACAAAGGCGTGGAATATATCGAGCCTGTTGCGGATGGTCAGGTTGACTGGTACATGGCTTACCATCAAAAAGACCTGCCAAAAGGCATGTGGCCCACCAATGCGCGCGCAACATACCTGACCAGCAAGGAATGGATTCCGGAGCCACCCAGCCGTTACACGCCCGGCGCACCTGCTCCGGCTGATCGCAGTGCCGAAGTGACGCCCGTGCAAATAAAAGTTTACCGCTTTGCCTGTGCGACCACCGGCGAATTTGCTCAAGACCACGGCGGAACCGTAGCCAGCACATTGGCGAAAGTGGTGAGCACAACCAATTTGCTCAATGCCATTTACGAAAGAGACATCAATATCCGCCTGCAACTTATTGCGGAGGAGGAAAGCATCATTTTCACCGACCCTGATACAGACCCTTACACAGGAACAACCGTCGGCGAATGGATGGCGCAAAATCCGTTTGCCATGATTAACGTGCTTGGCACAGCCAGCAAATACGATATCGGTCACGTTTTTGCCCGCTATAAAGAAGGCGGCGCTATTGGCGTAGCCGGTGGTATTGGTTGTACAGATACTAAAGGTCGTGGTTGCTCGGCTTGGTATGGCCCCCCTTACGGCGACGGATTGTTCGGCGTTGTCGGTCAGGAAATCGGTCACCAGTGGCGCGGAGGTCACACCTTCAATCAGTGCTTCAGCGATTCACAATTTACTTATGATTCAGCCTGCGAACCAGGTAGCGGCAGCACCATCATGTCTTATGCAGGCGCTTGCGGTTCGAATAATGTTGTCGGTCAGGCTGCCCTGTATTATCACGCCTGCTCTATTGCTGAAATTCGCTATTTCGTTGAAAATCAGGAAGGCGCAACTTGCGGTACAACCCAAACAATGAGCAACCAAAAACCAACCGCTCAGGCGTTACACCCCGACGGTTTGTTTATCCCCATCAGCACGCCATTCAGGTTGCGCGGTACAGGCACTGACCCCGACGGCGACCCGCTGACTTTCTGCTGGGATGAAATTGACGTAGGCCCTACGGCTGCACTGGGTTCTCCGGTCAGCACTTCTCCTTTGTTTGCCTGGAAAGAGCCGGATACTTCTGCAACACGCTACTTCCCGCGCCTGACCAACCTGAACCTGGGTATCAACAGTGCGACTGAAATTTTGCCGACCTACTCCCGCGACATCAACTTCGTACTGGTAGCGCGCGATAACAAACCCGACGGCGGCGGTGTGGACATGGACACGCTACGTCTTCGCAGTACGGTGGATGCTGGCCCATTCCGGGTTACTTATCCGTCTTCCGCAGGTATCACCATGAAATCAGGTGATTATCAGGTCATTACCTGGGATGTTGCCAATACCGATGGCGCGCTTGTAAATTGTAAAAAAGTCAGCATTCGCCTGAGCGTTAACGGCGGTAATACTTATCCGTACTTGTTGGCCAGCGGCGTGCCTAATACGGGCAGTTGCTGCGTGAAAATTCCGGACGGTATTTTCAATGCAATCCTGTGCCGCATCTGGATTGAAGCCGACGACAACGTTTTCTTTGATATTTCCAATTCCAGCTTCAAAATTCAGGCAGCCACAGCGCCATCTTTTGGTATGTGTGTTGGAGACCTGGATGATCTCGCTTGTTTACCTTCTTCGTATTCTACCGAAATTTCAACTTCTGCGTTGAGCGGATTCACTGACCCGATTACGCTGTCTGTGGATGAACTTCCTGCCGGCGCTACGGCAACATTCAGCGTTAATCCGGTACAGCCGGGTGGTAGCAGCGTCGTTACGCTGACTTTCCCGAATAACCTCGCTGAAGGTATTGATTCTGTAGCCGTACACGCGACCAGTGGCGCAACCTCCATTACAAGAAAAATCGCGCTCAAGGTTGTTCGCAATTTCTTTAATGGATTGGCACTCTCAACGCCTGTGAATGGCGCCAATGGCGTCAGCCTGTCGCCCTGGTTGCGTTGGGTGAAAACACAGGATGCGAATTTGTACGAAGTACAACTGGCTTCTTCGCCTTCGTTTGCTGCGGGAACTATTCTGGCCAGCAGCGCCAGCGTTGCGATTGACTCCTTTAAAGTACCCATCTTCCTGAGCGAAGGCCAAACCTGCTACTGGCGCGTGCGCCCGCTCAATGAGTGCGGGCCTGGCGCTTGGACAACTCCGAATGCTTTCGTTACCAAGGTTGAAAGCTGCAATACATACACTTCAACCGATGTGCCCAAGGTGATTTCTGCCAATGGCACACCGACCGTTGAATGCAAAATTATCGTACCGGGTGGCGGTGCTGTCAGCGACATCAATATTTCAGAAATTCAGGGCGAACATGCTTACTTCAAAGACCTTGAATTGCGCCTCGTCGCACCCAACGGATCGAATTCACTGCTGTTTAAAGATCGCTGCGGTTCGTACAATGGCGGTTTCTTCCTCGGCTTTGACGACAGCGCCAACACTGGCCTGACCTGCCCGCCGAGCCAGACGGGTGCGAAATTCAAATCCACCGAACCACTGGCTAACCTGGTTGGACAACCAGCAGCCGGCACCTGGATTTTGCGCGTGAAAGACAACGCCGTAAGCTCCGGCGGACAAATTCAGGTCTTTAAACTGGAACTCTGCTCCAGCGTAACCCTGAATCCGCCAACGCTGGTGAAAAACCTGCCGCTTAACCTGCCGGCTGGCCAAAATGCTTCCATCGGCAATGATCTGCTGCAAGTAACCGACGCCAACACGCCAGCTTCATCATTAGTGTTCACGCTCCTGACTACGCCGCGTCATGGCGGTCTGCAGCGCGACTGGACAGGTGACGCCAAAGTCGGTGACCAATTCACGCAAGCGGACATTGACAATGGCGCTATGCGCTATTTCGACTGGGCCTTGAATCAGGGCCAGGATGATTTCCGCTTTGCGGTAACAGATGGCGAAGGCGGTCTGATCGTGGGTACATTTGTCATCAGCCCCGATGCCGTTTCAACCGACGAGCCTGCAACGCTGGCGTTTGATGTATCGCCTAACCCGACCGAGGAAATCGTTCGCGTCAACTTCGGCGAAGCACTCACCGACGACGTTCAACTGGCTGTTCTGGATGCTACCGGCCGATTGCTCAGCACACAAGTGCTGCCAGCCGGTACGCTTACCCAGACGCTCAACCTCAAATCGCTGCCTTCCGGCGTTTACACGCTGGCCCTCAACAGCAAGCGATTGACAGGCGTCAAGCGCGTCGTTAAACAATAGTTTTTTAGTGGTGAGTGATTAGTGGAAAGAGGTTAGTGTTTTCATATTCTGCTGATGTTGAAAACACTAACCTCTAACCACTTACCACTAATCACTTACCACTATTTCTCTTACTGTTTCCATTCCGTTTTCAAAAACAAGCCGAATCACATAATGACCCGCCGGGGTTGATTCGGGAAAACGACAGGTAGCCTCTTGTTGATTTATTGAACATTGCGCACTCACCAAACGGCCCATCGAATCCAGAATCTCCACATGACGGATGGGCAAACCCGCTGAAACCCTCACTTGATCTCGCGCAGGGTTGGGCGCTATCACCAGATCAAAGTTTATTTCAGGAAATGACGTCGCAACGACCGGCGTCAAATCACCACCTTCATTCAGGGTATAAAACTGATTGCTGGCCAGGTTGGTAAAATGCTGTATCAGTCCTGATGGCCAGCGCACTTCCACGGAATCAATCGAGCTGGACTGATCCAGCCCAAAATGCTGACGCAGGTCGCTTTGGCTCTGAAAGGAATTATGCGCCAATACCTGCCTGAATTGCCAAACTGAACGACCTTGTACTGTGGCTTTCAGGCGAATCATCGCCCCAATGGCCGAACGATTGCTTTGCACGCCCGTCAGGGTGAATTGCGCCCATTTCCGATTACCTGCTACCGTATCGTTTCTGAACAGCGTTCGCGCCGTCGTATTGCCATTGGTATAGACATCCAGATCGCCGTCGCGGTCGTAGTCGGCCAGGGCCAGGCCCGAAGGCGTGCCATTGGCCAAACCCAGTACTTTTTGACCTGCAAAAGTGCCATTTCCGTTATTTCGATAAAACAGCACCACCGTCGAGCCATCCCGCGTGATGACGACATCCAGATCGCCGTCGTTGTCCACATCGGCCCAGCAGTTGGCCAGGTGTTGCAGCCCGTTGGCGGCGGTAAATGTGGTGGTAATCTGAACGTACGTTCCATTGTCGTTTTGATAAAAACGCGTGGGCGCCTGCGAGTAATTGGTCAGGCAAATGTCCAGATCGCCATCGAAGTCGAAATCAACGAAATTGTAGGTTTGTCCGTCCTGTTTTTCCAGAAATGGAAATTGGGTGAGGCGTTCCAGGCCAAAAGCGCCAGTTTCTTTCAATAGATTTTTAAAACAATAATCAGGCAGCGCGCCGGGCGGATTTTGGGCCGGGCCTGAACCGATGAACAAGTCCATATCCCCATCGAGGTCGTAATCTGCCCAGATCGGGATGGTGTAGGCCGCCAGCGAATCCGTGAATGCCCAGCCTGTGAGCCGTTGAAACTGACCGCCGGGTTGTTGCAGGTAAAAACGGTTCACCATAGCCGGGCCGTGAAAACCCGCAGCATGAACGAACAGCAAATCCAGCAGACCGTCGTTGTTCGCATCGGCCATGGAACAATCCCAGGCCGGGAAGTCGCTGATGTCGGTCAGCAAGTTGTTGGATATCGAGAGGTCGCCCTGCGCATTGCTCAAAAACAGGGCGCTTTTCTGAAGGCTGATGATACAGTCCGGGTGGTCGTCATTGTTGATGTCGCCCCAACTGCAACCGGCCGGACTTGTGCTGTTTGGATTTGGATCCGTCAGGTCGGTCAGGCGCAGAAACTGGCCATTTCCTAGATTCTTAAAACGCGCCAGTGGGGCTACAAACAAGTCGGTCAGTCCGTCGTGGTCGAAATCAATCCAGGCCACTCCCTTGTATTGAGCGCCATTGTTTTGAAAATTGACCACCGGATTGTTTGCGTCGGTGATTTTGGTGTAACCGATGCCGATTTGCGCTGTGGCGATTTGAGTGATGAAAAGCAGGAGTAATGTTCGCATAGTGAGTGTGTGAATGAGTGAATTTGTGAATGAGTGATTGGTGTGGATGTTGGGTGGGCATCCAAAATTGTGGGTGAGAGGGTGGGGGAAGCGTTAATTCCGATAAAATTTGCCCTTTCCCGACGTAGTTTTCCTTTTACGACCTGCTGGCAGGGGTTACCTTCGTGCTATGAACCAGACCCCGCCATCCTTTGACGCCTGGACGGTTGTATTTTTTGTTTCGGCCATTCAGGGTTTGTTTGTTGCCTTTATGCTGTGGCGTTGGCAACGAGGTAATGCCACGGCTAACCGCCTGCTGGCCGTTTTACTCGCCCTGTTCAGCATCACCATGCTGGAATATGTGGCCTACTGGACGCGGCATATTTACTATTGGCCCCACCTGATTGACCTGACCGCCCAATGGCCCTATGTGATGGGGCCGCTGGTGTTGCTGTACCTGGAAAATATTTTCGAAAAAAAGGGCCTGAGCGCCCGCGACTTTTGGCATTTCCTGCCATTCTTATTGGCCTTGGCGGTATTTAGTCCGTGGCTGTTGAGCAGCGCCGAATTCAAGCAGCAGCACATGACAGGACAGGTTGTTTTTCCGATAAGTCGCCCGGTATTGCAAGCCCTGATCTGGCTGCGTATTGCTTCGTTGCTGGCCTATGCCGGATGGAGTTTTTACTATGTATGGCAACAGCCGCGCGCGGGCCGCAGCCGGAGTTGGGGCGTTACCATCAGCCTTTGTTTTGCGGGTTTTGCGCTGGCCTACCTGTCCTACTTCGTGCTGGTGCGGTTTGCCTTTTTTAACCTGCAATGGGACTACCACATTTCCCTGATGATGAGCCTGTTCATTTGGGTCATTGCCTGGGCTGGTTACACGCAACCCGATGTGTTTGACGGGTTGGGCTGGCCAGCGCCCGCCATTGCTGTGAAATACCGGAACTCCGGCCTGAGCGCCGAAGCCTCGAAAAGCCTGATGTTGCGGCTCGAAGAACTCATGCGCCAAAAGCAAATCCACCGCGACCCGGACATCAGCCTGGAAAAACTGGCCGATATGTTACACGCCAGTCGGCACCATGTTTCGCAGGTCATCAATGAACAGCAGGGGATGTCTTTTTTTGAGTTTGTCAACCACTGGCGCATCGAAGAGGCACGGCGCATCCTGTCTGAAACCACGCGCCAGGATTTTCACGTGATTGAAGTGGCCTATGCGACCGGGTTTAACAATAAGGTTTCGTTCAACAATGCCTTCAAAAAAGCGACAGGCATGACGCCCACGGAATACCGCAATCAGTACGCGAAAACGCCGGTGGAAATGGTGCGGTGATTTGGGTGGTGTTGCTTATGTTTGTGGGTGGGTTGGAGGCTCGATTTGACCTTCGTGGGATGCAGATGTTAACATGACGCATCGCATAAAAATGCTGCTGCCAAACCTCTTAAATCTGGATGTAAAATGATAACGACAGACAATGCTTTACCAGACTGGATTGCAAAACAGGCGACACTTGGGCAGAAGGTTTCGTTAGAGGTTGAACAGGCTGAAGAAAATGCCCTCAGATATTTATTGAGCGTTTGTTGTCCACAGATATTTGAAAGCTATGCAATTGTTCTAGGCCCTTTTTGGATCAACTGGAAAGTTAAAGAGTTAGTCTCGTCAGGATTGATATTAACTGAGACAGATGAATCTGATTTCAAAAGACTCTCCTGGAGACAGTTTTTCAATCTTTATGATAAAGATTTTGAAATAAACACGGCTCATCAAATTGCAACAGAAATCGACAAACAACTTACAGGTAATTGGCCTCCGTATTTATGGTTTCCGGGAGAAGGTAATTGTGAAACAGAAGAATTGAACTTCATTTTGAATCAGATTGCTGACCGGTATGGAGATACTATTGTAAACTACTACTATTGTTTACTTAAAACCCAGAAATGGGAAGGTGACATCTTTTATCGCGCGCTTATTTCTGAAGTTGACACACTAAAGGATAAAACAGACATCAGAGATAACCCAACGGCAATTTACCCCGACAATAAAGACTGGTGCATTGTGTCAGACTATGATTTGCCATACACATATATTGGCGGGACAAAAGAACTTATTGACAGCATCGCCAGTAATTCAGCGTTTGATATCTATAAGATTGAACCACTGACTTGAATCAGCGCTCCGAGCGGTTCCGCGTTATTCGAGCGCTGACAGATCATACAAAACTCCGCTTCCAAAAAATGAAAAGAAACTGGGACGACATAAAATGGATATTTAAACCAGACGGGGCATTACGGGATATTTATGTTCAAGAAGCATCTCTTAATGACTGGGAAAAAATCATTGATTTAATCAACGAAAAGTACCTAGTCCAGTTTGGAGGAATTGGTGAAAATCAAGACAAGAATCAAATCGACAAAAGTTATATCATTGAATATCTAACGAATGATACAGGCGAATTAGAAGGTAAATGTGCTTCTGTACTGCTTGGAAAAGTTCGCTTAGATTGTCATTTCTTCCTGGCAGACCAGGTTGAATTTGATCTGTCACCAGGAGATGTTAATTCAATAGAGGATTTTGAATTGATTGAAAATTTCATGATCGAAATTAGTAAGGTAATTGATAATCAAATAACGCTTACGGATGAAAATAGTCCAGCATTTCCATTAGTTAAGATCGACTTTAATAGGGGAATCAATAAAATATTGACAAAAGATGAGGTGAGAAAAATTGCAGATAATTCTGGGTTTTTCTCGAAAAAGATTAAACTCGTTAAAGCGATCATCTATATGATATTAATGCCCAAAAAATTTACAGAGAAAATATTGACGAGTGCAAATGAGCCATATAAAGCAACGAAAAAAAATGAAAACAAGTGGTAGCGGTAGTGGCATTTTTTGTGTGATGTGTCATGTTGAGCGAAGCGAAACATCTGCATCCTACGAAGGTCAAATCGAGCCTTTTGCCGGGCCTGTTCCCGCGCTACGCCCGGGATGACACATCATTTGAAAAATATGAACCGCTAACTATCTCCGACGCTTGAAAAAACACCAATAAAACAGGACTAATCACATGAATGCAAAAGAGATTGAAAACTGGGCAAAGCCCGTCGTCGATGGCGAAGTTGATTCTGAAATGTACAGCCGCTTGTCAGCAAGGTATAACAATGGCGAACTCCCGGCCAAAATGGCCGAAGAACTCAGCCCGTCGTACAATTTTGCAGATGCGGTTTATGTTGAATCGCTTTTAGCCGCAGCCTATTTTTTTCAAATGCACGGGGCAGGCGAAAATGCCAACAGTATTTATTACAACTGCAAACGAATGATCGAGAGCGGAATGCCCATTGTGGCGATGAAGGAACTTGGCGCCGGTGGCGATTTTTTGAAAACCTATGCGCAAAACATCAGGCTGTTCTACGAAAAAGTATTGTCTGAAAATTTCGGGCCATTGAATGAAGAATCGCCTTTTGCAATTCTTGAAAGGCATTATTGCGGTTAACAATATTTTCACCGCTCGCGTGAGGCCCCGCGTTATGCGGGCGCTGACAGATCGCACACAAATGCCACTTCCGAACTCAGGAACGGGTGATTAATAACTTGTGAATTTCAGGTTAATTGTTGCCTATACGCTGCGCAAAAATCAAAGCGGGCTGACCGGAACATCCGGTCAGCCCGCTAATTTTTATCCTAAAATCAATTTACTTGGCGCGAACGCTGAAGGAAATGCGGCGATTTTTGGCTTTGTTTTCCGGTGAGTCGTTTGGCGCTATCGGGTGTTGTTCGCCATAACCTTCCGGGTCGAGGCGGTCAGCGGCAATGCCTTTTTCAACGAGCCATGCTGTCACTGATTTGGCGCGTTCGCCGGACAGTTTCAGGTTTTTCTTGTCGTCGCCATCGGAGTCGGTATAGCCGCCAATTTTCACTTTAACAGCCGGGTAAGCTTTCAGGATAGCGAGTACGCTGTTCAGTTTCGCTTCTGATTCCGGCTTGATTGTAGATTTATTCACATCAAACTGAATTTCAGGGAAATTGAACCACTTGTTTTTATCAATAGAGTCGGCGCTCATGATGTAAGCCTGCATGTCGTACTCCTGCGTACCGGCAGTCAGTTCGACCTTTGCTTTTGGCGCTTCTGCAACCGGAGTCGGTTCAGCCATGGGCGCCTTGGTTTCCGCAACAGGCTTTTCAACCGGCTTGCTGGAGCAGTTTTTCATGTAGTACATAATGCCAGCGCCCAAACCAACCAACAACAGCAATGGCCACAGCCAGCCGCGGTCGCCGGAAGATGATGTGCTAGTGGCAGCAGATGCGTTGGCGCCCGGAACGGACAGACCCAGCACAGAACCCAATCCAGTTGGCAATGCGCCCAGAATGCTGGATTTTTCACCGTTTAACAAACTCATTAAACCGGAAACATTCAATCCGCCGGTGTTAATGCGTTTGCTGAGCAAACCCATCACGAGGGGGCCAACAAGACCCAGCAACGAAGAAGTAGATGAAGATTTTACGCCGGAATAAGCCGATACGGCATTGGTAATGGCAGGAACTTTAGAGCCGAACAACGTGCCGAGGAAATGCCCAGCCTCGTCTTTCGGGTCATTATGCGCCAGGTTACCCTGACCAACCAGGTTGCCTAACTGACCGAGAACGCCGCTGTCAAATTTACTGAGCATATTGAAAATGTTGCCCATTGCGTTCGAATCGCCGTTTTTATTCAAAATGCCGGCGAGGATGGTTGGCGCCAGACCTAAAATTGCTTTGTTAACACCGCCTTCGCTTTCGTCAAGCGATTTGGCAGCCATGCTGATCAGTTCGGGGGTAATGTATTCTTTGACAGAGTCAAGAAGATTTGCCATGTTGTAAGTAAGTATTGGTTGAAATGTTGAGTGAAAATGATTCATGTGTTTTGTTGGGACGCGTTTGGACTGCATTTCGGCCGGAATGTCACAAAAGAATTACAGTGTTTGCAATATATGCCACCCTGCCTGTAATTGACTGCCATTTTGTCAATAAAAACAAGATGGAATGAATTTAGCCAACAGCGTCAATCTGCGGCCTGCCTTGACTATCTTTGCGGCCGTTTTTTTATTTTTACAGCCGGGTGAGTCGCAACACCTGATTTTCAGGTGTTCAAATTGATCGCTCGCGGCTTATCATTCAATTTTTGCAAGAACGTGTTAGGCATTATTAAAAAAATATTCGGCACCAAACAGGAGCGTGACCTCAAAGGTTATCAGGCGATGGTGCTGGAAGTCAATAAGCATTTCGCAGCGTATGCATCGCTGAGCAATGACCAACTCCGGACAAAAACACTTGAATTTCGCGAACGCATCGCTGATTACCTGAGCGATATTGACGTTGAAATCAACCGCGTCAACGAACAGGCGCTGGGCACAGACGATTTCAACGAAAAGGAAATGCTGTTCAAACAAGTGGATGAACTGCGCAAAGGTCGTGATAAATCGCTGGAAGAAATTCTGATGAGCATCCTGCCGGAAGCCTTCGCCGTGGTGAAGGAAACCAGCCGACGTTTCTCCCAAAATTCAACCCTCGAAGTAACCGCCACAGATCACGACAGAATGCTGGCTTCAAAATCCGGCAAAACCTACATATCTATCGAAGGCGATCGCGCTATCTGGAAAAATTCCTGGACAGCCGCTGGCGGTGAAATTATCTGGAATATGGTGCATTACGACGTACAGCTCATCGGCGGTATGGTATTGCATGACGGTAAAATATCCGAAATGGCGACGGGTGAAGGTAAAACCCTCGTCGGAACCCTCCCCGCCTACCTGAATGGCGTAGCCGGACAAGGCGTTCACATCGTAACCGTGAACGACTACCTGGCCCGACGCGACTCGGAGTGGGTCGGCCCTATCTACGAATTTCTGCTGCTGAATGTAGATTGTATTGACAAATACAAACCCAGCAGTCGTGAGCGCCTCGCAGCCTACCAGTCAGACATCACTTTCGGTACCAATGCCGAATTTGGCTTTGACTACCTGCGCGATAACATGGTGATCAATCCGGAAGAACTCGTTCAGCGTAAACACCACTACGCGATTGTGGACGAGGTGGACTCTGTGTTGATTGACGACGCCCGTACGCCGCTCATCATTTCCGGCCCCGTCACCCGTGGCGCCGAAGATCAGGAATATGTCGAGTTAAACCCGACCGTGAAACGCCTGGTGGACGAACAGACACGCCTGGCTTCTCAATTTCTCGCTGACGCCCGCAAAATGATCAGCAGCGGCAACACCGGAGCCGAAGAAGGCGGCGGTGGTATGTCGCTCCTTCGTGCTCACCGCGCCTTGCCCAAGGCGCGCCCATTGATTAAGTTCCTGAGCGAAGAAGGCATGAAAGTGCTGTTGCAAAAGACTGAAAATGTCTATTTGCAGGAAAATGCCAAACGTATGCCTGAAGTGGATCGCGAATTGCTGTTCCACATTGACGAGAAAAATC
>JADZBJ010000189.1 GCA_020852155.1 Saprospiraceae bacterium
ATCGCCGTGGAAGCCGATGGAAAGTCTTTTTTTGTACTGACCATCAAAGTGCGGAAAAAGATTGTCGCCGACGGTATTGACGACCCCGATTTCGATCCAGGTCGCACCGGCACTCACCTGAATGCTGCTGCCTGGAACGACCTCTCTGCCAAGCCCGATACCATCGTGGTGGATATGCGCAACTACTACGAAAGCGAAGTGGGGCGTTTTGATAAGGCGCTTACACCTCAGGCCGCAACATTTCGGGAAGAACTGCCCATGGTGGCCAAAATGCTGGCAGAACACAAAGACAAAAACATTTTGATGTATTGCACTGGCGGCATTCGATGCGAAAAAGCCAGCGCCTACATGAAATATCGAGGTTTTGAAAATGTCTTTCAACTCGAAGGCGGCATCATCGAATACGACCGTCAGGTGCGGGCCAATGGACTTGAAAACAAATTTTTAGGTAAAAACTTCGTCTTTGACGAGCGGCTCGGCGAGCGCATCAGCAATGATATCATTGCCCAATGTCATCAATGCGGCCAACCAGCCGATACGCATGTGAATTGTGCCAATGAGTATTGCCACATCTTGTTCATTCAGTGCGACCAATGCCGTGAACAGTACAGTGGCTGTTGTTCCGAATTATGTCAGGAATTCAGTGCATTGCCTGAAGCCGAACAGATTCAACGCGCACCTAACGAGGTGTTCAACGGGACAAAATTTGGCAAAGGTGAATACAAGGCGTTCAGGGAATCGGCCCGTCATTTAAGGTTAAGCAAGCGCGACGAATCAACCGATTCGACTGCCCCTTAACAGGTGTCGCGCCTGGCCGACCCAGTCTTCCTGATAAATTTTACCGGGACTGATTTGCAAGGCTCTGGCGAAGGCGATGATGGCCTCGTCGTCCCAACGGCTGATTTGTTCGTAGGTGAGGATGCCGAGTGCGAACAGTTGTTGCTCGGCAAAAGGCGTAATTCCGTTGATAATTTTCAGGTCGTCGGTTAATTCCGGCGCTGCTGGCCCGCCTGCCCGATCTCCTTTGGCGGAAGTGCCTTTTTCGGGTTGTACGATTTGTTCCGCCTCGTGGCGTTGTTGAACCAGCGACAGTTGCAGGTTTTCGATTTGAATTTGCGCTGCTTCCAGTTGCTGGCGGAGGGTATTTCGCTCGGATTCGAGTTGCATACCTTTTTTTTCAAATTCCATCAATCGCCCCTGCATTTGCTGGAAATCGCGATAGATACGATTCCAGGCTTCTAATTCTTGCTTTTGCCGTGAAATTTCGAGGTTGAGTTGGTTGTTTTTCTCCTGAAGGTGTCGGGCTTGTAATTCCAGAACGCCTGTTTTTTGCAAGAGTTGAGAGGCGTATTCTTCTGCCTGATTGGCCCTCAAATATGCATTTTGATCGGCCAATTCCTTTTCCTGCTTTTCCAGTTCGAGGTTTTCAAGTCGGTTGCGCAGGCTGCTGGCTTCGAGTGAAGCGCGCTTGAAATCGGCTTCACGCAGGTCATGCTGGTGCTTGATGTGCGTGTACAGGCGAGCCAGGGTATTGCGTTCCTGCTCAGTGCGATCGAGGTATCTTTTAAGTTCCTGCTCTGGATAAGCTGCTCGAAGCGACCAGCCAATAATTACGCCCGAAACCGTGAAAATCCCCCAAACCAGCCAATAAAATACCGGGTCTTTCAACAAATCTTCCATATACAAAGGCGGGAATGCCACTTGTTGAATGAAGTGAGGCATTGCCACGAGGTGGTTGGCATTGTGTTGTATTGATGTACGGGAATCAACACGATGCCATTGGATTAATTAAAAATGTTATTTCAAAAATAACGCCAAATTGGTATAAATGAGGTGTATGGGTGACAAAAATACAATATTTTTTGGTTATGTTGTATTGCGGCATGATGGTTTTATCAAACCCGTGCGTCATTACGGTTCAAAAAAACCGACGCTGGCGCCGACCCAATCCTTGCCTTTGTTGTACCTCACACCAACCATTTCGCCTTTACTCATGCGAATCAGGTTATTCACCAGGCGCGGTTTGTCCCATTTGTCGTCCCACACGATCATCATACGAATCTCGCATTTGCTTGGTTCGGCGGGGTTGGCGGTTTCGACCCCTGCGATATAATCAACCGTGCGTTGCAGGATGAAATTGGACGGGTCGTCCACATTTTCCACGTCTTCGCGGGTGATATTGATTTTTACGCCCTGACCTGAAAAGGAAAACAGCGGTTTCAAGACCCAGTTTTCCAGATCGTCTGGAATAGATTTTAATTCATTGACAAACAGTGTTTTAGGGACAAAATTGCTGTTCAGGAACGGTAGCGTATGTTTTGAAATTCGGAAGAACCAGTTGGGGTGTCCAACCCATTCGGCATTGACTTCGCTGAGCATATCCCATTCGCGGGGCAGGTCATTGCGCTTTTCCAGTTCATCAAAAATGATGCGGTTGTAAATGCGCTCCACGCCAATTTTTTTGCCGGTATCGTCTATGTAGTACAGGTCTTTGCCTTCGCGTTTGAGTTTTGAAAGGCATAAAACCTTGATGCCGAGCATTTGCTGGCTGCCCCAAAAGTCAATGCGTGTATTTTGTTTTTCAGGCTCGACTTCCAGCAGGATGACATTTTCCGGTTTGGCATCGCCGACAATCGTTTGACGCATCAGGTTGACATAACCATCGGCATCCAGTCCGCCAAACAGGTGATGATAATCCGCCGGGATGTCGAAATGCTTTCGATATGATTCTGCGAGCATGTGCTGGAAAAAGTACAGCGACGGGAAGCCCTGCATTTCAATGAGTTGGGGCGTCAGGTTTCCATTAGCGTCACGGCAGATGCCAAAATCCAGTTGTAAAAAGGTGGTGTGCGCCGTTTCGTTGGGTACGCTCAAATGCGCAGGCAAAGCGGCCTGGCTGCGTTGCCGGAAGTCGGGCTGCATGATGACATTGGTGATGTCTTCAACGCCGCGCAAGAGTTGTTTTTTGAGCGTATTGGGTACAAAAACGGGCGTTTCGCTCACTCGAAACGTACATTCTTCACCAAAGGCGGTATTGACAGTACGGAGAAATGCCTCGTATTTTTCAGGTGTAAAAGAGGCGTTATAGGCTTGTCTGACAGCGGATTGCATGGCGTAAATGGATCAAAGTATTTGCTATGCTGGCAAAACTACACTTTTACCGACGTTGCGCACCAACAGGGCTATTTTTTTTGTGATTTTGCTGACGGCCCTTTCACCCTTTACCCTCCACCTTATGCCTTTTACCCCCTCTTTACCTGTCCAGCAAAATCCGGTATTCATCCCAGCGGTCGTCTTCGTTTTTCATTTCGAGCAGATCGAACAGATGTCCTTCGTACAGGTGTTCCAGTTCGAGGGCGGTGCGGCTGTTGCGCACTTCGAGTTGGCCGTTGGCAAACTGCGCCTGTCGCCAGCGATAGGTGGTCTGCATTCTGCTCAGGATGGCTTCGCAGGCGGCGCCGTGATCGGACATGTTGCCTGCGACGATGGCTTCCTTGAAGGCCAGCGCATTTCGGGCAACCATTTTACCTTCTTTCAGGATAAAATAAGCGGTATGCGGCCACTGTTCAGGTGGCGGCAGCAAATGGGCGTACAACACCAATTGTAAATCTTCGCCATTGATAATCAGTTCTTTACGACGATTTAATCCGCTCCATTTCAAGTCAATAATGGCGCGTTCGTCGCCCCTGGCCAGAATCAGGTCGGCCTTGCCCCTGACCGGCACATTGACAAAAGTCCCTTCCAGTTTGTACTCGGTGTGGAGTACTTCCCATCCGTTGTTTCTCAGCATGGAAATCAGGCTCCAGGCGGCATTTTTTACTTTATTTAAAAATGCCAGCCGATCAGGCTCCCTTCCATAAAGCAGCAGGGTTGCGCCTTCGCGCGGGAAAAGCGTTTCGGCATGCGCATCAATCCATTCGCGTACGGCATCGCGGCTGAATTGCGTCACGTCGGGTTGTAGCAGTAAATGTTCAAAAAAACGGTGCGACAGGTTGCCTTGAAGGGTTTCGTCCCGACTGATAGACAGCAGTGACCCCGGATAAATTTTGAGTTTTTGCCTGAAAAACCACCGATGCGGATAATAAAAGAGGGTGTCGAGGTTGGTTGGTGTCTCGTATTCCGAATGGCGAATCAGTCGCGGCGAAGTGATGCGCAATTGCGGTTTGGGTCGGCCGGATGGCCTTGCCGTTAAGTGACAATGATCCGCCAAACTGAACCATTTTGCCAGTCGTTTCAGGTCGTCTTCCTGGTTCAGGTGAAAGTTGAAATCGCGGTATCGCGGCCCGAATGCCGCTTCCAGGTCGCCCAAAAGGAGCGAAGGCACCACCTCTGCGCCATCGGCCTGCTCTGGCACCACCAGCATGACGCTTTCGGACGCTTGCAGGACAGGCCGCAGGTGTAGGCGCTGCATCATGCTGCTTTTTTGTCGGCCGGTTTGTAATTCGATTTGTCGGGAAGAGAGCCAGTCGCGGTCTTTATTTCGCCATTTTTCAGGCGGCGGTACCACATTGTCCAGCAGGCAATTCCACCAGACCAGGTGCTCTA
>JADZBJ010000190.1 GCA_020852155.1 Saprospiraceae bacterium
AAGGCGAAAATTTTAACGCCGAGCAGAATTAAATTTTTCGAGAGCAGGCCAAAATCCAATTCCCGAACACACGCTTAGTACTTTCCGCGCAAACGACTTAAATGCCTCGGCGTCATACCAAGATATGTTGCGAGATATTGCAGGGGTACGTTTTGAATGTAGTGCGCATGATTGGCCAGTAATTCTTCGTATCGTTGTTTGGCTGTATATTTTTGAAACGAAACAATCCGCTGCTCTAACTGAACATACTGATATTCAGTCAAAATGCGGCCAATTGTCTGCCATTGAGTACTTTCAGTATACAAAGTATTCAGTTGATCTTTGGTTAACACCTCAATTTCGGAATCAACGATCGCCTGGATGTTCTCCTCGGTAGGATGTTGAGTAATAAAACTGGAAAAGGCGGCCATTAACTCATTGTCAAATGCCAAACAGTTGGTTATTTCTACGCCGTCAGTGTTGATATAAAACGAGCGCAAAATGCCGCTTTTGATCCATACAATTTCCTTGCAAACCGATCCTTTTCGAATCAGGTAGTCGCCCTTTCTAATAATTTTGGTAGAAACCAGTTCTTTGATTTTTTCCAATTCGGAAAAATCAAGCAAGTTCAGCTCCATTAAAAAATGGTACATATCATGATCGGCAGAAGAAGCGTCAGCCACAGCACTGGACATTGGTACTATGGCTGATGCAACAAGTTTATTCAAACCAGGTTTACGGCTCCTGAATACGTCCCAGTTTTTTGATTCTGATTTCCAGGCGATTGTTCTGCTGGTGTTGCTCGTCGGTGCATTCTACGCCCTCGAGGCAGCCATTGCGTGGCTCGGTTTCGCCTTTACCGATAGCGGAAATGCGTTTTTCGTCAATACCGCGATAAACCAGGTAAGTTTTGGCGTTTTTGGAACGCTCCACCGTCAATTCCATATTTTGACGGTCATCACCGCGGGTTTCCGTATGCGATACGAGTTCGATTTCCATTTCAGGATAACGCTTCAGCAACTCAAACAAGGCGTCCAGGTTGCGGACAGCGCTCTGATTCAATGTGGCTTTTTCGTATTCAAAGAAAATTTTATCCATAACGATCACGGAGCCTTCCCGAATGCCATTGGCCAGCGGCATGGTTTCTTCGATGGTGCTGCCTTCCAGTGGCCGTAATTGTACTTCACTGAACGGGTTTCCGTCTTTCACGGCTGTCACGGTAAAGTTTTCATCCTTAAAACCATCGCGGTGAACATAGCCCACGTATTCGCCTTCCAGCGGAAGACATGTGTCAAACTGGCCACTCCAGTTGGTGCGCACCGATTCTACGGCGCCCGTTATTTTATGGACAAGTTTGATGGTGGCATTGGCAATACGCGTACCGAACCCGGTGGCTGAAATCAGGCCTCCGGTGCGCAGACAAGGCGGCGCTTCAGCCATCTTGAATTTCAACTTCATTTCATTCTCCGTATCTACGGAAATCAACCGCTCACTACTCATGTACCCGTGCATACTGACAATGACCAGGTAACTTTTGTATCGGGTAAAATCAGTCAGCGCTTCACCCGCAGCGTTACTGAGCAAGTCAGGCTTGCCGAGATCGTCAGCGCCTTTTCTAACTAATTGCAGACTGAGCGCATTGGGCTTGTCCTGCATTGGCGTCAGGTCGAAAGTGTAAAACTCGTTATTGCCACCCAGGAAGCCATCGTCAGAAGGCTGAAGTATGCGGATGGCAGCGCCTTGCAACGGCTGGCCGGTTTTGGAGTCCAGCACTGTGATATTGACCGGATTGACCTGAGGTTTACTTAAACCTTCGATACCGCGTTCGGCGATGAAGCGATAAATGTCCTCTTTACCAATACCTTTTTCACGATCACTCGCAAAAAATCCATTGTGGCTATCATCGTCAATGATGAAGGAGTGATCGTTGTTGGGAGAGTTAAACGGTTCATCCAGGTTGATGATCTCGTCGTTGGTGGAAAGCGGATTGTTGATGTAGTAAATATCCATTCCGCCTTTGGTGACCGGACGGCCATTAGAGGCAAAAAACAGCGTTCCGGACAAGCTGACGAAAGGGAAAAGTTCCTGTTTCTCTGTATTGATATGCGAGCCGAGGTTGATGGCCGGCCCCCAGCCGTCAGGGCCTTTTTCAGAAACGTAAAGATCGAATCCGCCAAATCCGCCGGGCATGTCGGAGGCAAAAAACAGTTTATTGCCATCGGCACTCAAGGTCGGGTGCATACAGGAATAATCGTTTGAATTGAAAGGCAGTTCAAACGGCGGCGTCCAGTCGGGGCGACCAAATTGAGTCCTGTAAATTTTGTATCTTGAAAGGCCGTCTTTACCAGCCTTGCGCACACCGTCGTCGTTGTTGGTGCGCGTGAAATAGGCGACTTTATAGTCGCGGCTGAAGGTGACAGGCCCTTCGTGGAGGTTTGATTTTTTGTCCGAATGAAAATTGAATTTGGATGGCGGAGCGGGATCGCCATTCGGGTCGAAAGGCGCCACGAAGAGTTCCTGATATGGGTCGCCGGTGCTTTCATCGCGCATACCATGTTTGGCCCGACTGCTGACAAATAATAAGCCATTGTCATAGAAGGCAGGCGCGTAATCGCTGCCCTTCATGTTCAACTCCTTGGCATTGGTGACCCTGACGGGATAATTTCTGTCGTTTTTATCCCTGAAACGGTCTTTGGATTTTGATTTTGAAGAATTCTGTGCGCTCGCAGGCAATGCCAGGAGCATGAGTAGCGGGAGGAAAATGATTAAAGTTAACCTGTAAATCATCCGTTAAAAATTGATTCGATTAGTTCGATTAAATCCGATTGGTTCGATTGGTAAAGTTGTTGAGAGCAAGGCCTTTAGATGCATGATAAACATTCACCCATTCACGCATTCAATACGGTATGGGCGATACCGTTCCTGTTCCTTCGGGAGGATTGAACCACCATCGTCCTGTGAATTCAAATGATCCGTTGCTGAGGCGTGCAAGTCGTGAAAATCCGATATCGTAAGCCAGGCAAAAGAACAGTTTTGGCGTGGCTTGCAATCCGAGCAGTACATCAACGCTTTCACCTGCTCCGTTGGTATCACCGCCCGTGCGATATGTTAATCCGGCGTAATATTTATCATTCAACCACGCGCTGGTATTGAGGTCAACATCCAGCGGTGCGTTTTTGACATATTTAACCAAGGTTTGAGGGGTCAATTTCAATTTATCGTTATTGCCTACATCAAATTTAAAAGTAATACCGCCCATCGCATTGAAATGTCGGGCTTCGCGACTCAGGTTGGCGCTGGCATCGGCAAAATCAATATTGTTGTCAATCAGGCGTGGCATGGAAGCGCCGGCATACCAGTTTTGTCCCGTGTAGTAAACGCCAACGCCGGCATTCGCGACAATTTTACTGTCGGCATCCGTCGGGATAGCACCATCGTTCGTTTGCAGGGGTTTGATTCGCGGATCCGCCCAGTTTTGGTAAAAATGTCGAATACTGGGTTGTAATCCGATACTCAGAACACCGCGATCCAGTGAAATACGGTAGGCATAATCAATATCAACAGTAATCATGCGGTTAATACCGATGCTTGTACGCGACAGGTTGCCGCCGATTCCTACCCGGTTGCGCAATATAGGCTGCGAATACGATAACAGAATGGTTTGCGGACTACCTTCCAGACCAGCCCATTGGCGTCGAAATACCGCTGTCAATTCAGGCGATTCAAATGATCCAGCATAAGCAGGGTTGTGCGCCATTTTATTGAACATAAACTGTGTGTACATGACTTCTTGCTGCGCACCAATCGTGACAGCCATCAGCATGAATATAGGGAGCAATAGATTTTTCATTGTTGAATTGTTCTAAAACAGATAAAAAAATGCCAACCTCCACTTCAACTTTCAACTACTTTAACCACTTCAACTTTCAACCTTCAACTATTTCAACTTTCAACCACCTTCAACTTTCAACTACTTCAACCACCTTCAACCTTCAACTACTTCAACCACTTCAACTTTCAACCCTTCATCGTTGAATCAACAAAAAGCCGGTTTGTGGCGGTGTTTCTGTGCCGATTTCCACCAGGAAAAAGTAAGTGCCCACGGGCAAAGGCTGCCCTTTGTAGGTACCGTCCCAGTTGTTCAGGTAATTTTCGGCATAAAAAACACGGTCGCCCCACTGGTTAAAAATCGTCACATTTACCTGCGTACTACCCTCCCCCGGAAAGCACTCCTGCGGAATTTCAAAAAAGTCATTGATACGGTCGCCATT
>JADZBJ010000191.1 GCA_020852155.1 Saprospiraceae bacterium
ACAAATAACCAATTCCACAAATAACCAAATCCCCAATTTAACAAATAACCAAAAATCAATGCTGATGCTCGCTTTTTTTAGGGCCGGACGTGATTTTGTACAAGCCATAACCGAAACCAACCGCCAAATGAAGCATGACCAGAACGAAAACTATAGTTGACATAAGAGATTCATTTTCAAGCCATTTGAACTATTTCAAATGATGGCGCAAAGGTCTCTGTTTCAATGCTCTCTTCAGGTGACCATCGTCAGCCACAGCATTGGTTTATGTCATGTCGGCATTTCAGGCAACGCGAACACACTCTAAGAGGCCGCCTCTAAAATTATTTTTCAAAAAAATGCCTTTGCGGTTACAAACGCCTTTCTGTCGGACATTACCATGAAAGTCAGTAACATTGCCGCCAACAATTTACTGACCTATGGCAAGAATCCTTGACTTTTTTCTGGATCGGAAAACCAATCGTGCCTGCCAGGCATATCCGGACGCCCAAAGCCTTTTCAACGGGCTTCAGCAAGAGGAGTCAAATGCCATACGGTGTTTGTCGTCCAAAATATCCGGCTCGATTTTTCAAATTGGCAAAGGTTATCAACTCACCGATGATGATATCGAGGAGTTAATTTGTGACTGTATCACGATTTGCATTCAAAAAATACGCACGGACCAGTATGTTTTTCAAGGGTATGACCCGGCGTCATTTGTGATAGAAATTGCCAAAAATCAAGTGAAAAACATCAAACGAAAATCCCAGAAACACGAAACGTCCGACCTTGAACAATTCAATGATCCCGGCGAAGAAATGGTAGCCGGCTCTGGAGAATCCACAGAAATACTCCAACGGCTGCTTCAAAAGTTAGACGACAGTTGTCAAAACCTGATCCGATTGAAATACCTCGAAGAACTCAAAGACAAGGACATCATCGAACAAGGCATCACGCAATACACCACCGTTGACGCGCTGAAAAACCACCGGGCAAAATGCATGAAAAAACTGGTGGAATTGGGCGCTTCAATGTCTTTCATCCAATCATGATTTAATCAAAACGCTATGAACGATCATTACGAGAAAATAGAAGACTACCTCGAGGGGCAGTTGAACAAGGCCGACCAGCAAAATTTTGAGTCGTCGCTGAAGCAAGACGAGGAACTTCGACACACGGTAGAACAGCATCGGGAAATGACCGCACAACTGGATGCCATGCGTATCCGGCAAAAAGTAAAATCAGCCCTGGCAGAACAGCATACAGATGCAGCGCCCATGCGCCCGACCATGTACAGCAATGTCTGGGCGATCGCTGCCGCATTAACGGCGCTGGCGGCGGCTATCTGGTTTTTTATGCCCGAAAAACAGATACCTGACGCCGGTATCGCACAACAACAACCTTTGCCCGAACCGCCGACATCAACAACAACGCCGCCCGCCAACGAATCATCCAACCCGAGCAATACCCCGGTCGAACACGACCGCCGTGAACAACTCATTGCCTTGGCCCGAACAAACTACGAATTGCCTTCAGGCACATTTATTCGCGACATCAGTAGCGGCGGCGCTCCGGAGAGTACGCTGACGCAAGCCGCCAACGCCTTCGATCGCCGTCAATACAACAAAGTACTACAGCTCATCGGTACCAATCAGGAGGCGGACAAGGATGATACCGCGCGTTTTTTGCGCGCAGGCGCTCGCTTTCAGATGGGTCAATACGCTACCGCAAAAGAAGATTATGAAAAACTGGCCGACAGCTTTCAATTTAAGCATGAAGCCCGCTGGAGTCTGATTCTGTGCTACGTTGCACTCGACCAAACGGCAGAGGCCAAAAAAATGCTGAAAGCCATGCAAGCCGACCCGGATGCACCCTTCAGAACCAAAGCCATTGCGTTGCTGAAAAAGATTTAACTAGATCTTTACTGTGCCATCTAAAAAGGGCACAAACCTGAAACTTTCCAACACCGACTGCTCATAAACGTCCGCGTCTGTACGGACAATTCGGTGCATTTGCTGCACATCGGCGCCTACCGGAATAACCAGGACTCCTCCGGGAAATTTCAATTGCTGCTTCAGGGCATCCGGCACGATTGGCGCACCGGCCGTCACCAGAATTTTATCATACGGCGCAAACCTCGAAAGACCTTTTGTACCATCACCGAAATGACACCTGACGGTTGAAAAACCAAGGTTTTCCAATAATTTTTGCGCGGAATCATATAAACCAGCCTGCCTTTCGATGGTATGTACCTGCGCACCCAGCAGGGCCAGTACAGCAGCCTGATACCCCGAACCAGTACCGATTTCGAGGACGCGGTCGCCATTTTTAATATTTAATAATGCCGACTGGTAAGCCACTGTAAAAGGCTGTGAAATGGTTTGTTCAAAACCAATGGGAAAGGGCTTGTCTTCGTAGGCATGCTCCTCGAATGCCTGTTCCAGAAAGAAATGACGTGGCAGCGCCGCCATGGCAGCCAACACGGCTTCATCGCTGATGCCTCTGCGACGAAGCACCTCAATCATGCGCTTGCGCATTCCTTTATGGCGGTAGGTATCTTTCAAATTTCCCTGAAAAGCCGACAAAAGTAGCGCTTAAAATTTCTTTTGTCGGCTAAATGGCATCACATTTGCACGACATCAGATTTTATATACTATGAATTGGTCACAATCTTTACTACAAATACCTGCCACCTGGATGGCAACCGGCGGAGAAGGCATTAAAATCGCCTTGCTGGACTCAGGAGCCAACCTTCGACACCCGTCGCTGGGACACCTGAACAACCTCTCGGAGCGCCGTTACTTTGTGGCCAAACCGGAATTTCTGGTGCCCAATCCGCCTGTACCACCGGGTAATGACGACGTACAAGACGCCAGTCCGCTCGGTGTTGCACACGGCACAGCGTGCCTGAGCGTCATGGCGGCAGCCAGCAGCGGTGTAGGCGGTCTTGCACCCAAAGCCCAGTATTATGTGTTAAAAGTAGCCGGGGCCGACGCCGTCACCCGCGCCAAAAACATCACTGACGCGCTTGATCTTGCACTCAGGCTTGATGTTGATATTATCGTTTGCACGATGTTGCCCCGCCGCCCGCACGCGCCGGTGTCACAAGGCATGATTGACGACCTGAGCAACCGTTTACAATCGCAAAAAGTGTTGCTGTTCAGCACATTGCGCAATTCGGATGTGCTATCAGATTTTTCTTCCAAAGAATATCCGACATTTATTCCGGGAGCAATCGCTTGTGGGTGTCCGACCAAAAACCTGCTTAATTCATGGCCTTCAGGCACAGCGCTACCCGACAGCATTGATCTGTTGTTGCCACCTGTGACAGTCACGGTTGCCACATTTGGCGGCACGCAGGCTATGCCATGTTCAAGCAGTTTTACCACAGTTGCCATGGCTGGCGTGGCAGCCAATTATCTCGCTTTCAAACGCCAATCTTGCGGTGACGCGGCTTCAAGACTATCCCGATCAGAGGTACTTTCGGCCATTCAGGAAAATGCCTCGGATTTTTCAGCGAGCACGGTGTTAAATGCTTCACAACTTCAAATTTTCAAATAGCAGTGGCCTTTATGAGTTATTAGTTATTAGTTATGAGTTATGAGTTATGAGTTATTTTCATGATGTTTAGATGGGGAAAATAACTCATAACTCATAACTCCTTTCTACTCAATTTGCCAAATATCGCCCCAAAGTCTGGCGCCGCCATCTACATAAATGGTATCGCCGGTGATATAAGCCGCCATCGGGCTGGCCAGAAACAGGGCCAGTGAAGCGACCTCATCCACAGTACCGAGGCGTTTCATCGGGATGGTGCGGGCCACGTCGGCGTACATTTCAGGTGGATAGTTTTCCAACCCGCTACTTTTGATAATGCCCGGCGCGATGCAGTTAAGTCGCACACCGCGCGAGGCCCACTCTACGGCAAGCGTCTGCGTGAAATTACTGATACCTGCGCGGGCGGCAGCCGTATGGGCCATACCCGGAAATCCACGGTAATTATTGACCGTAATGGTGACGACGACGCCCTGCTGCTGCGGGAAAAAGAATTTTTTCGCCATAGCCTGTGTCATGTACCACGTGCCGTTCAGGTTATTATTAATCACAGCCTGCCAGCCTTTGGGGGAAATGTCTTCGGCAGGGCTGGGGAATTGTCCGCCGGCATTGTTGATTAAAATATCGAGTACGCCGCTTTTTTCAGCAATAAAATCAGCCATAGCAGCGGCTTGTTCCGGCTCTCGAATGTCCAGTGTACGGGTATATACAGGACCGTATCGCTCCAGTGATTGCCGGGCTTCTTCCAGGCGTTCAGCCTTGCGTGAGCCGATGAATACCGTAGCGCCGCATTGTAGAAACTGGCGGGCAATAGCAAAGCCGATGCCACTGCCACCGCCGGTGACCAGCACTGATTTGCCTTCAAAAAGATGGGATTGAAAAATCATTTTCGAGCCGGGAGTTTGATTCGGCTCAAAAATAGCAATGAAACACTGGCGAAAGACAGTTAAATTGTACGGGTCTTATTTTTTGACCTTATTGATCTTGCCTTCTTCGCCAAATAAATTTTTTGATACGCGGTTGTAAGCTGCCGCAGCCTCTTCAGCGGTATCAAACATGCCAAGGTGCGTAGCTTTCCCTTCAATGGAAATAACCGCGCGATAGCGATTGTGTTCTTTGTAAACACCGGTATAACCGGTATGGCTGGTTGTGCGTCGCTGTCGGCTGGCGGTTGCTCGCGAGCGGTACATGATATTTTCCAGACGACAATCGAGTTTATCGCCGTTCTTGGCGCTTACCAGATTTTTCTTTTCGTCCTTGTCGCCGACGAGGTATTTCTCGGCAATCAGCTTGTGCAGGTAGTAGGTCTCAATTTTTGTCGTACCATCTGCTTTACGCCAACTTTTTTGGAAAACAGCGCAGCCGCTGGAGTGCATTCGCAGGCGTTTCAGAATGCCTAGCGTGGAAAAGTACGGGTCGTTGCTAAGCCACTCATAGACTTCCGGGTCAAGCAAGACGTACTCCTCCGCATTGGAGAGTTTAACTTTGTAGGTCACGTTCGGATGATGATTGTTTTACAAGTGGTCGAAAACCAATTATTTCGAGCATGCAAATGTCAATTCTTTTTTGAAAAACGGATAAAATTTTAATTTGTTTATTTCAGAGGTTGTTTAAATTTCTCTGCTGGATTCAAAAAGAGCAGATTTTGGCGATAGCCGACCCTTATTTTTCGGGGTGAATCTGGGGTGTCAGCCTGAAAAAAAGGAAGGATGGTGGCAGAAGATGCCTTTTTGAGCAAGTGAGGGAATTTTAAACAACCTCGTAACTTCACGCTCAAATTTTTTTTTGTGAATACGCCCGAACATTTCATTTCAGTACCACCTGCCGTAGCCCTCCGTATGCCTGATGCAGATATCATGCAACACTTGCTGGACACATGGGGCGAAACCTTTTATCAGGCGCTTGATCCGAATTTTAGCATCGCCAGTCCGCTTTCCACACGAAAGGACGGCGTTGCGTGGCTCAAAAGAGCCAACACCGTCGGGGTAAATATTCGCACCATAGGTACTTTCTGGCGACTCATCCCCTACTGCATGACATTGCCCAAGGCGCAAAATACCATACATATTTTGCCCATTTGGGAACCCGGCGTCGTGGCCAGTCTGTACGGGCCATCGAGCTGGAATATTAATCCTGAATTTTTTGATTTCGCACTTCAATCTGCCATCCCGCACCTGGACACCGTGGAAAAGCAATTGAAAGTTGTCATCAATATCCTGCACCTGATGGGCTTCAGTGTGGGCATGGATGTGGTGCCGCACACCGACCGATATTCGGAAATGGTGTTGGCCAACCCTTCTTTTTTTGAATGGCTGCAACGGCGCGATATGGAAATCTTACGCCACAACAGTGAATTGTGGCGCGAAGTCAGGCAGTGCATTTTTGAATACGTGCAGGCGCGCGGCAGCGCCGTGCCAGACACCCCAATCCCTGAACAACCTGAAACGCTCTACGAAACATGGCCGGAATCAACCCGGCTTCGGGTTTTGTTCGGCGAAAAATACGACTATGAAGGCCGCTTGAACCGCCGCAAGGAACTCGTAGAACTGCTGTATCAGATGGGTTTCGAAACCACGCCCGCAACCATGGGGCCGCCTTACCGCGGACTCGAAGTTGACCCTTCGCCGCAAGCCCTGACGGTGGATGAAGAAGGGCGTGTATGGCGAGATTACCGCATTGCCAATCCACAAAAATTCAGTCGCGCATTCGGGCCGTTGACACGTTATCGCCTGTATGAAAGCCTGAATGATAACAGCCATTGGCAACTGGATTTTTCCCGGCCAATAGCGCCCGTTTGGCAATATGTCTGTGACAATTATCGTCGCATTCAGGCTGAATTCGGTTTTGATTTTATGCGCGGCGATATGTCGCATGTACAAATGCGTCCTGATGGCGTACCCGCGCAGCCCGACGGTTTTTACGACCTGCTCGGCGCTGTTAAACAGTCGGTTTTGCCTGAAAAACCGTGGTTTGGTTATTTCGCTGAAAGTTTCCTGGCGCCGCCCGACGAAATGGCCTATGGCGACGAATGCGATCACCTCGAAGCCTCGCTGGCCGACAGTACCCTCGGCGATTTGCAGTCAGAACCTGTCGGAACGGAAAAGTTTGCCAGGGATTTCGCGCAATACCGGCACTGGCTGGACACCCGGAAGTTTGCGCCGAATTTCACCATCATGACGGCCGACAAGGATGATCCCAGGTTTGACAGTTTTTACCTGACTGGCAATGAAATCCGGTATTTCATCGCGCTGTTCCTGACGGATATGCCATCGTACATGGGCCTGGGCTTTGAAAGTCGCGACCCGCACCCAACACCTGCTCCCAACGAACACTACACGAAATTGTATGTGTTTCAATTGTCGGATGGCCCTAAAGGCACGCGCGGGCCGTATCAGTGGGGCAACAACGTGGAATTGTATGAGCGTCTGGTGCGCCAAAAATTATTCTCCAACACCATCCACGATCAGATCGCGGAGGCCGACATACAATGGCTGCTGCCGCCCGACCCTACCGGCGAACGACGCATTTTTGCCTGGACACAAGCCCGGAATCCACAATACATTTTTGCGGCTAACCTCGATACTGAAAAGGCTCACCACCT